>JBAZMN010000032.1:0-8958 GCA_041649735.1 Opitutaceae bacterium
AGCGTTTTCCACGCCTCACGCCCCAGCCGTCGATAGCCGCGCGCGCTGGCGATCCCGCGTAGCGCGCGCTCGAAGCGGCATGCAGATGGCCGGGTAGCACCGGCTTCGCGCTCTTGCGCACGCGCGCCTGGTGAGCTACAATGCCACCCGTATCTACCCGGCGGGCTGCGCGTGGCGGGCGCCCCGAGCAACAACGGAAGAGGCAAGGGAAACAGATGAAGATGCGGAGATCGTTCACGCTGATCGAGTTGCTGGTGGTCATCGCGATCATCGCCATCCTGGCGGCGATGTTGTTGCCGTCGTTGCAAAAGGCCAAGGAAAGCGGCAAACGCATCGTCTGCCTCGGCAACCTGCGCCAGATCGGGCTGGGCATGATTTCCTACCAAAACGACAATAACGGCGACTTGATGAATGCCTGGTTGGGAACCGAGGGATGGTGGGCGGACAAGCTTTGCGGACGGGGTTCCCCCTCCTGGGTGGATGGCAGTGTCGGCGAAGCCTACATCCGGACGAAAACCCTGGCCTGCCCGTCCAGCATCGGCATATCATGCGCCTACGGTTATCTGAACCCGATAATATGGGGTACCACCTTAAAGCGTGCCAACGACATTCCCCGGTTTTTCTCAAAAACCTTAAAAAAGCCCAGTGCCTGGCCCCTGATCTTCGACGGCCCGGCCAGCCCGGTCGGCGGCAAGGTCATGTACGAATGCGCTGTGACATCGTGGGCCGGCACCGACTACATGACCGCGGCGGCGCGCCATGACCGCCAGTACAACGTCCTGTTTGTGGACGGACATGTCGTGAACCGCAACATGAACTGCGCCGACTACACCCAAAGCAGCCTAGCCTATTCAGGTGCCTATTGAGACGCCGTAAAACCGGACGAACCCAAAATGACCGCTGTAGGCATCTAGGAAGTAACACGACAATGGGAAAAACTTTCACGTCATAATTTCCGGAATAGTATCAATACCGGATACTTGTGGAGCCCGATGTAAGAAGGGCACCATCGCCGACTGAAGGCAAGACATGGCAATGCATGTGGAGTTTGGAACTCACCGAAATGAAACCTCGGCGGTCAGCGGCTTTCATATCTAAAACCGGAAGGCCCGCAAACTCCCTCTCCTGAGAAAAGCCCAACGATGCGACAACGATCCTTCACGACAATCATTCTGCCCCCTTTGCACACGCCATCCTGTCATGGCCTTTCTGCCGAAACGACGCCGCACGGCGTCGGCGATTGGCCGGAGTCGTTTGGAAACCATCGGGTGCGAACGCTCGCGGAAAAAAAGACCGACGCCGTTTGGCTGCACATTCCCTGGCGCCGCCGCGATGCGAATCCGGAGGCGAAAGAGATCATCGTCATCGACGCCGCCACGGGCCAACGCGTGAAGAATGTCATGCGAGTTGATATTCGCCGCGAATCCGGCGATCTGCTTTTCCAGCCTGTCACCGTGCCGGGCGAATACTACGTCTACTACCTGCCATTCACAAATTCCGCCGAACAGTGGTATTCCCCGAGCATCAGTTATCCGATGCCGACGAATCTGGCCGATGACGCGTGGGCCGCAGCCTGCCAGCCGCTGGGCGAGCGGATCATCGCCGGCGATACGGCCGGCCTTCCAACAGCCAATGTGCTGGAAATCCAGGCGATCAACGAGTTCCATCGCTTCGACCCGATGGAAGTCATCGCCACCGAGGCCGAAATGCAGTCGTTGTGTCACGCAAATGCCGGCAAGTCCTTCCTGCTGTTCCCAGAAGACCGCCGCTATCCGATCCGGATGACCAACGACCTACCGCAACGATGGATCGAGGCCGGGCCGAACGACCGCTTTCATGGCGAGGCCTGCCGTGGCGAGTGTTACGTCTTTCAGATCGGCGTCTATGCGATCGGCCAAGACTTGGACAATCTTCGCGTATCCTTCGGCTCGCTAGATCACGGGCGACATTCGATTCCCGCCGAGAATATGCGATGCTTCAACCTGGGCGGCTCCGATTGGCTCGGCCGGCCGTTCTCCAAGGAGACCAGCGTCCGCAAAGGCCGTGTGCAACCGCTGTGGATCGGCATCCAAGTGCCCAGAGACGCCACACCGGGCACGTATGAAGGGGCGCTGGCCGTGGCGCCCGAAAACGCACCTGAAACGACGGTCAAACTATCACTTGACGTGAGCGGAAAAACGCTTGCCGACGCCGGCGACAGCGAACTATGGCGGCACTCACGGCTCCGCTGGCTCGACTCGAAAATTGGCCTGGATGACGAGGTCGTTGCGCCGTTCACGCCGATTGCCGTCACCGGCCGCACGCTCGGCGTGTTGGGCCGCCGTGCTCGGATCGCCGATGGCGGACTGTTCGACAGCATTCAAAGCCGGTTCGGTTACTCGGTCGACCATACCGACTCGCCGCCGCGCGAAATTCTTGCCGGGCCGATGCGATTCATCGCGGAAACCGCCTCCGGACCGCTGGCGTGGATCCATGGGCCACCGCGGGCCGTTTCGCAAACCAGCGGCGCCGCGGCATGGGAGTCCACAAGCGAGGCTCCGAACTTGACATTGCAATGCCAGGCCAAGATGGAGTGCGACGGCCACGTCAATTTTCGCCTGACACTACGCGCCGCCAACGCCATGGAAATCAAAGACCTGTGCCTCGAAATTCCGCTGCGGCGCGACGTGGCCGCGTATATGATGGGGCTCGGCTGCAAGGGCGGGCGCCGGCCGGCCGAATGGCATTGGAAATGGGACAAGAATCGCGCAAACAACCAATTGTGGATCGGCGACGTCAACGCCGGCATAAGCTGCAAGCTCAAAAACGTCACTGATCGCTGGGACCTCTATAATCTCCAAAAGAGCGGGACGTACAAGGATTGGAGCAACGACGGCCGGGGCGGATGTGACGTGGACGAGCGGGGCGATCACGTGCTGGTCCGCGCCTACACGGGAACGCGGCACCTGGCCGCCGGCGAAGAGCTGCATTTCAATTTTGGCCTGTTGATCACGCCATTCCGAACGCTTGACAAACAGCATTGGCAGTGGCGCTATTTCCACACGGGGGGCAATGCCGTTGCCAATAAAAACCCGCCGGTCAAGCAAGCCGCTGACAACGGTTGCACGATCATTAACATCCACCAGGGCAACTCGTTAAATCCGTACATCAACTATCCTTTCTTGACCATTGAACAACTGTCAGCCTATATCAGCGAAGCCCATGCGAGGGGCGTCAAGGTCAAGCTTTACTACACGATCCGCGAGTTGAGCAATTACGCGCCCGAGTTTTGGGCATTGCGCAGCCTCGGCAGCGAAATCCATGCGAGCGGGCCTGGCTTCCGTTTGGCCGATCAGTTCACTGGGGGCAAATCGTCTGCGCCGAATCGTCCGACGGGCAGTTCGTGGCTTTGCGAACACGCCGTCACCGACTATGTGCCCGCTTGGCACCAACCGTTGGGCAACGGGCATTGTGACGCTGCCGTGGCCACCACCGGTCTGTCGCGATGGCACAACTATTATCTTGAAGGCTTGGCCTGGTTGGTGAAAAACGTCGGTGTCGACGGCCTGTACCTCGATGGCATCGGCTATGATCGCGAGACCATGAAGCGGGTTCGCAAAGTGTTGGATCGCGCCAAGCCCGGCTGTTTGCTTGACTTCCACTCGGGCAACAACTTCGATCCCAATTACGGCCTGAACAACTGCGCCAATCAGTATATGGAACTCCTGCCGTACATCAACAGCCTGTGGTTCGGTGAGGGATTCAACTACAACGCTCCCCCCGATTACTGGCTGGTGGAAATATGCGGCATCCCCTACGGCCTGTTCGGCGAGATGCTCCAGGACGGCGGCAACCGATGGCGCGGGATGGTCTACGGCATGACCGGCCGGCTCGGTTGGTGTAACGGTAACGCCGACCCTCGGCCCCTGTGGAAACTTTGGGACGCATTCGGCATCGCGCAAGCCCGAATGATCGGCTACTGGGATCCGGCCTGCCCGATCAAGACCGGTCGGCAGGACGTGTTGGCGACCGTGTACGTCAATCATGGCAAGACGCTGGTGGCCATCGCCAGTTGGGCGCCGCAACCGGTAACGTGCACGTTGGAAATCGACTGGGAGTCCTTGAAGCTCGATCCGGCGAAGACAACACTCTCAGCCGGGGAAGTGACGGATTTTCAACCAGCGGCCGAGTTCCGTCCGGTCGACGAGATTCCATTGCAGCCCGGCCGCGGCTGGCTGCTGATGCTACAGCGAATAATGATTCTGCTTATGCTGGCGACGCTTCCCGCCACCGCAGCCGAATTGGAGTTCTCCGGCGTGCTCGGCCAAAGCGAGCCGCAAGGAAATACGCCGATTCCAGGCCCCGGCACCAGTTCGGCGACGGACGACGGCAAAGGGGGAGTGTGGTTCGTCGCTAATGGCGCTGTATACCGAATGGATGCAAGCGGGCGGGATCTCCGCAAGACGTCTCTACACTCTGTGGCGCAACTACTGGGAGATGGGAAAGACATCTTCTGTGTCGCGCAACGCACGATCGGACAACTGCGGACAACGGGCGAGAACGATGTTGACATCCGACCGATTGTCACGCTAGATCGGGCCTACGAAAATGTGGCGGTTGCGCCAGCATCGACGCATCAGCGTTTCGCCAAGAGTGGAAAGTTTTTTGCGTTGGATGCGAAGCGAAAAAAGGTTTTTGCCTGGAACGCCCAAGGCAATCCGTTGGGAGCGGTGCTAGACCTTGCCCCGACGAAGGTCAGCGGTGATTTTGAAACGGTTGGCGTCATGCCGGATAGCGGATACCTCTTGGTTGCAACCTGGTGGCCGGACAACAGAGTTTACCGATACGACATGGACGGGGCGCAAGCCCGCAGCGGCATCTGGCCGGCCGGGGGATGGTGCAAGTACCTTCTGCTGTCCGACGGGCACATCTGGGGGGTTCATTCCCGCGCCGTGCGGTATGACGATGCTCTTGAAGGACTTTCGCGAACCGTGGTCGGCGACGACAAGGATGCGCGCGCCAATGGGATTGCCGCCGACGGAAAAGGCGGGTACTACCTCTCGACGACCCAAGGGTTGAAGCATTATCCGGCAGGCTCGCTTGACCGTTGCGCCCGGCGCATTGGCAGTTGCGGAGCCCCGGTCGCCCTGGCGCTTAATCGCCGTGGAAAAATCATTGCCTCGCTCGGCAATCAGCTTCTTGCGTTGAATCTCGACGATGAACCGGATGCTCCGTTTGGGAACACCGGAGACGAGCCATGGCATGTTGGCGGGAACTGGACTTCCACCGGCTGCGCAATCGTTGCGGACGGTGACGCCTTTCTGATTCTCGACCGCAATCTGCGCACGCTGTGGCGTTTCTCGCCCCAAATTGAACGCTGGCTCGAACGCGACAAGCGGATGGTCCGTTTGAACCAGACGTTTACCGCTCCCACCGACTTCGCTTATGCGGGCGATACGTTGGTCTTCGTCGACAACGGCAAGCTTAGCGTCCCCAACGACGTGAACGAGCCATTGGCGCGCGTCGATGCTTTTGGCCCGGACGAACTCGTTGTCGCGGGGGGCGACTTCGTTGCCCTGCTGCGGGCCGGCAAAACGGTGTGGCGCGTGCCGGCGCCCGTCAAAGACATCGCGGTGATTGGCGATTACCTTGCCGTTGCCGGCGATGAATTGCGGCTTTTTGATAAGAACGGCAAGGTCGTGTTCCGTTCACCAAACGCGCTAAGCGCATTGGCGGCGGCGGGACAATGGCTGATTGGAACCGACCCGGCTGGTGGACGAATTCTTAGGTTCAAACTCAAGTAGGAGGCACCATGAAGAGAGGCACCATGAAAATCCGATCGTTTTTGCTTGTTCTTATGTTGGGAACATGGCCAGCGGCGCATGCGGAGGTTCAGCTAACGGGCGACACCAGTTGCCCAAACATCAGCCTGTTTCCATTTAGAGAACCGATTGAACTGACATTCAAGGCAACGGGGCTCACGCCTGGTGAACGGCTCACGCTTGTCCTGGACATCGTCGACCAAAATGACCAGACGCAAAAGAAGCTCGTTTTGCCTGTTGTCGCTGACGCGAAGGGCAATTGGGCTGGCACGACGGCCGACGTTCCCAAGGGAAAGATGGGGTTCTATCGTGTCTGGGGACAACTCTCCAACGGCGTTCGTTTCAAGAAGCTTGGCAGCCGGCCGGAAGGATGCATCACCTACGCCATCGTGCCGCGCCCGGAAGAACGACAAGTGTATCCGATGGACGAGAGTTTCTTTGGCATGTGCGGCGGTTTCAGCAGGAAGATGCGAGATGTCTTCGAGTTGCTTGGAATCCGCTGGTGCGCACTTCACGTGCGTAGTGAAGCGGACTATGCGAAGTGGAAGGAGAAGCAAAAAACGGACCCGTGGAATTGGGTCACTTACGGTTGGAACTCCATGAACGCCATCTGTTCGAGGGAGTGGACTAAGGAACAGCAGGACAAGTATTTGATGAAGAACGCACAGCACAAAAACACCGGCGTTTTCAACGCCGCCGGGGAAGATCTCTACAAGAAGACCGTTTTGGACTACGCCAAGCGGGCGGCCAGCCAGTATCCGGAAACGCTCCCCCACTGGCTTTACCAGCTCACATGGGAGCCCGATTTGTATATGACGAATGAGAACATCATCCGGATCCACAAGGCCGCTTATCAGGCGATTCATGACGGCGATCCGAAGGCAATCGTCGGTGGAGATGCTACTTCGACGATCACCCGGGAATCCGTCGAGCACTATCGTGAGCTTTTCGCCATGGGATTCCTCGATTATGTGGACGCCATCATTATCCATCCCTATATCGGCTTTCCCGTCGAACAAAACGGTTTGGTCGAGAACATTCGGAAATTAAAGGGGTACATCAAAGAATATGGGAAGGGCAAATCGTACAAGATTCACGGCAACGAATTCGGATATTCGGCGCATACTCGTCTGGACGAAGAATTGACGCAGATGAACGGAATCGTGCGTGGAAATCTGATCTTCCTCGGCGAGGGCTTTGCATCCAACGAGACGTTTTATATCAGCGACATGGACGAGGTGGCAACCGGAGCATACGGCATCACCTACAATCTTTCTCTTCCCCAGATTATCTATGGGGCCAGCAAAATCTCGCCTCGTCCGGCCGCGCCGGCCTACGCGGCCATGACGTTCCTTCTTGAAGGGCACAAATCGGCCGGAGTGATCGAATACTTGGGCGACACGGCGCTCGGCTATGCCTATCAACGTGGTGACCATGTCGTCCTCGCTTTATGGGACTTCGGCGGAAAGCCCCGCGAGGTCGACATCCAGGTTGGACGAGAAAAACTGGTGACCGCCGACATCATGGGCAATCAAACCGCAGTCACAACGGATCATGGCGTTCTGAAGCTCACGCTGACGGAATCGCCGGTCTATGTAATCGGCGTCGATCCTGCGATATGGGGGAAAGAAGCCGTCAAGGCCGTTGCACCCGACGAGGGGCGCATCCATGCGGTTGCCGGAAAGACCATTGAAGTCCGCGGGACTCTCAACAATACATTTGACAAGCCGCTCAACGGCAAGCTGACGCTTGCTTTCAGCAAACAGGCGAAGCTCGCGCCGCTGTCCCAGGAAGTCTCATTGGCCCCGCACGCGTCAAAGCCATACTCGTTTGCCGTTCAACTCCCCGGCACGCTCGCCAAGGGGAAGTATCCCCTCACGCTGGCATTGACCGCGGACGGCGGAAACATTGGCGCAAATGGCCTGCTCTTGAATGTCGAGGCGCCAGTGCTTGTCGAGCGGGTGGCGCCGGCCTTCGTGAACGAACATCAGGCGTTGAAAATACGGCTGGCCGAGATCGCGGGATTCCCGGTCAAAGGGACTGTCGAGACACGCGTGGTCGGTTATCCGGAAGGGCGAAGGACGGTCGATTTCGCCTTGGACGCCCGCTCGTCGAAGGAGATCATCGCCGAGTTGGAGGGACTCGAAGTCGCACCGTTCGATATGGCCGATGTGGAACTGAAGGTCTCGCTCGACTCCGGTTATCGTTTTACGTACTCGGAAAAGGTCAATTGGCTCTCCGCTTCCCATCAGCCGGGCGTGGGAGAGAATGGCGACTTTTCGGGCTGGAAAAACCCGAAAATGCAGCGTGTGAATGCCCAAAATGTCGTTCGCTCGCCGAACTATCACGACGGGGCGAAAGATCTCGACGCCTCAGCGGCGTTCGGCTGGAATGAGCGTTATCTGTTGTTCCGAATCGAGGTTGCGGATGACTGTTTCCAACAGCCGTTTACCGGCTGGAAAACATGGGCCGGCGACAGCCTGCAATTTGGCTTGGCTCGCGACATCAAGGCAATGAAGTCGGACAACTCGGTGGCCGATGCTGTCATGACGGCTTGCAGCGAGATCGACTTTGCAATCACCAAGAACGGCCCCGAAATCTACCGCACCCTTACTTTCGACAAGGACTTGCTGCCTGCTGGCCCCATCGATCTGCAAGCGTGCCCGTTTTCCGTGGTTCAAGAGCGGCTTCCTGACAATCGCGCCAGGCTGATTTATCAGATCGCTATTCCATGGACTTTTCTGAATCTCCCCAAGCCTAAGGCCGGACAACAGGTATTTTGGGCGGCGACAATCAATGACCTCGACGATCCGCAAAAGCAGCTCGACGTATCCGCCATTGGCGTTTTTGAACTGAAACAGCAGACGCCCAAGCGGTTCGGTGCAATCACGCTCGCGCCATAACACTTGGGGAAAAAAACGGCAACCAATACTATAACTGGTATAACTCCTGGGGCAGAATAAGGAGTACTGGTTGTTTTGGCAAATTATTGCGAATGTATGTGGTCTGTATACTTATGCCGAAATGCTAAAAATAAGAAAGGTCATCACATGAATCAGGAAAATCTGCACGCGGTGTCTCTGAAAACAATGTCATGCGTTAAAAAACGCGTGGCAGGATTGGTTGCGCTTCTACTTCTGCTTGGCAGCGGAGCGAC
>JBAZMN010000033.1:0-8912 GCA_041649735.1 Opitutaceae bacterium
CCCAGCTCCGCGCCGTCTCCCCGGATGAGCTTTACCTCGCGGTCAACGCCGTCCGGCCGACGCTCATCCGCGTCGACGCCGACGAGGTCACCTACAACCTGCACATCATCCTGCGGTTCGAACTGGAGAAGCGGCTGCTGGCCGGGACGCTGGCGGTCGCGGACCTGCCGGCGGCCTGGAATGTGCTCGCGCAGGAGCTGCTGGGGCTGACGCCGCCGAACGACCGCGAGGGCGTGCTGCAGGACGTGCACTGGTCGGGCGGCATGTTCGGCTATTTCCCGAGTTACTGCATCGGCAACATGATGGCGGCGCAGCTCTGGCATCGGGTCCGGCAGGAATTTCCGGGACTCGAGGAGGACTTCGCCCGCGGCGATTTCTCGCGGCTGCTCGGCTGGCTGCGGCGCCAGGTTCATGCGCAGGGCCGCCGCCACGACACGCAGGAGCTGGTCCGGGTCGTCACCGGCGAACCGCTGACGCCGCGGCACCTGCTGGGCTACCTCCGCGAGCGGTACCTACCGCTCTACCGGGCGTGAAATCCCAAACGCCAAGGTGCCAAACGCCAAAGGCCGCAGAATAACAGCCGCCGGTTTTGTTTGGCGTTTGGAGATTTGGTTTTTGTGATCTCATCCATGGGCCTCATCGACACGCATACACACCTGGATGGCTTTGCCCGGCGCGGCGAGCTGCCGGGCGTGCTCGCCCGGGCCCGGGCCGCGGGTCTCGAGGCCATGATCGCCATCGGCACCGCGCCGGACGACTGGGCGCTCTACCGGGACCTGGCCCGCGACCACCCGGGCTTGATTCATTACACCGCGGGACTGCATCCCTGCTCGGTGGACGCGGGGTGGGAGGGGGCGGTTGCGCAGCTGGAAGCCTTTTTCGGCGATGCGCCCGGCCGGTCAGCAGAGTCGGGCACGCCCAATGAGAACCCGGCGGGCCCCGCGGTCCTGCCCTACCCGGTGGCGGTCGGGGAAATCGGTCTCGACCGTTTCCATCTGCCGAAGGAGGCGGCAGAGGCGGAGTGCATCTTCGGCTGGCAGCGCGCGGCATTTGCCGCCGGCCTGGAACTCGCGCAGCGGCGTGGCGGGCCGGTGGTCGTCCACTCGCGCGGCGCGTTTCGCGAATGCGTGGAGATGATCGATGCGAGCGGGCTGGACTGGACGAAGGTGGTGTTCCATTGCTTCAGCGAGGGCGCCGACGAGATGAACACCCTGCTCACGCGCGGCGGACGGGGTTCGTTCACCGGTATCATCACCTACAAGAACGCCGAGGCTGTGCGGGCCGCGGCCCGCGTGCAGGGGCTGGAGCGGCTGATGCTCGAGACCGATGCGCCCTACCTCGCCCCCGTGCCGCACCGGGGGAAGCCGAATGAACCGGCCTGGGTGCGGCATACCGCCGAGTTTTGCGCGGAGCTGTTCGGCGTTGGTTACGACGAGCTGACGGCCGTCACCACGCAGAATGCCAGGGCTTTCTTCAACCTGCCATGCTGAGTCCGGTGCGGCCGCAAAGATAAAATAAGGTTTTGGCGCAGCCAAAACCTAGGCCTCGTCGAACTTCCGCGCGAAGAGCTGCTCCAGCTCGGCGAGCATCTGCGGGGCGTCCTCGCCCGTGGCGATGAACTTCACCTTCGAGCCCTTGCCCGCCGCCAGCATCATCAGGCCCATGATGCTCTTGCCGTTCACCTGCTCCTCGTCCTTTTCCACGAACACGTCGCACCGGTACTTGTTGGTGATGCGCACGACCATGGCCGCCGGCCGGGCATGAATGCCCATCTTGTTCAGCACGACGAATTCCTTGACGTGCTGCTGCGTGCTTGGCGTGGTGTCGACCTTGTCCATGTAAGGCGGGTGCGGGAATGAAAAGATTAAGGGCCGGAATTTCGACCGGCCCTTACCCGCCTTGCAATCTTAAAACCGACCGGCCAGATCGCAACAAGAGTGTCATGATCGCAAGCAAAGCACGCGGCGGGCCAAGTGGATGCAGGGGAGATGCCGCCGGAATTATCACGCCGGGGTGGTTGTAGCCGGGCTCGCTGAGCCCGGAAAGCCGACCGCATTGAGGACGGAATTTGTAGCCAAACTCGTGAGAGTTTGGATGCTTCTGCTCCCCGTGCCTTTTCCAGGCGCATGCGGCCTGCGGCGCGGGTCAGCAGAACGCGCCGTTGTTCGATGTCGGCGGTCCGGCCGCCCCGCGTGGTTCCGCGTTGCCGGCCCGCCCCTCCGGTGACATAGGCAGGGGAATGCCCACGACCGCCATCATCGTTCCCTGCCGGCTCGAATCCACCCGGTTCCCGCGGAAACTGCTGCATCCGATCAGGGGCAAGCCGCTGTTGCTCTGGGTGGCCGAACGCATCGCGGCGCAGGCGCCGGAGTTTCCCCTTTATTTCGCCGTGGACCATGAATTGCTGCGCGCGGCGGTGGCGGCGCACGGCTTCAACGCCCTCATGACCTCACCGGCGCACGCCAGCGGCACCGACCGCCTGGCCGAGGCCAACCGCACGGTGCGCGCCGACCGGGTCATCAATGTGCAGGCCGACGAGCCGCTGGTGACGGGCGGACAGATCCGCGCGCTGGCGCGGCTGATCGGGGGCGCTGCGCCGATGGCGACGCTGGCCACGCCCTTCCGCCGGGTGGTTGATTTCTACAATCCCAACCAGGTGAAGATCGTCATCCGCGGTGACGGCCGCGCGCTGTTCTTTTCGCGCTCGCGCCTGCCGTTTTCGCGCGACCTCGGCCTGACCATCGACGACGCGTGGGTGGCGGCGAATCCGTGCTACAAGCATCTTGGCCTCTACGCCTACCAGGCGGAGTTGCTGGAGAAGTTCGCCTCCCTGCCGCCGGGGCGCTACGAGCAGATCGAGAAGCTGGAACAGCTCCGGGTACTCGAGAACGGTTATGACATCATGGTCGAGCTGACCGGGGATCCCAGCATCGGCGTCGACACGCCGGAGGATGCGAAGAAGTTCGAGGAATTCCTGAACCACGGATGACACGGATTTTCACGGATTGTGCAGGGATGGCGGTGACCTGATCCGTGCGGATCCGCGCAATCTGTGGTGGAGGCTAAATCTTCCCCGCCTGGCGCCGCTCGATCAGCCGGTGGAAATCCATGAAGAGCGGGTCGGCATCGAGCGAACGTCGGGCATGAACCCAGCCTTGCAGCCGGGGCGGCCGCCACCAATGTTGGGCGTTGCGCCATCCCGCCATGGACCATGTCCGCCAAGCCGACGAACGCCAGACCGCCATCTACCGGCAGATGACGCCGACGCAGCGGTTGCAGCAGGCGGTCCGCATGAACCAGCGGATGCGCCTTCTGATGGATGCCGGGTTGCGCGCGCAGCACCCCGAATGGTCCGCCGCCGAGCGCAAGCGGATCATCGCCGAGCGCATTCTCCATGCCCGCACCGGATGAAGTGACGCTTTTCGTCCGCGGTCTGGCGGCCCTGGGCGTCCCCTACATGGTCACCGGCGCCACGGCGGCGATCATTTACGGGCAGCCGCGGGTGACGAACGATCTGGATGTCGTACTCGCCCTCGACGCGGGGGCGGTGTTGCGCATCGAAACCGTTTTTCCGTCGGCCGGGTTCTATGTGCCGCCAGTGGAGATGATCCAAGCCGAGCAGGCGCGCCCGCGGCACGGCCATTTCAACATCATTCACCACGATTCCGGCTACAAGGCCGACGTGTACCTCGCGGGCAGTGATCCATTGCACGCTTGGGCGCTGTCGCGACGGCGGCTGGTGCCGTGGACTTCAGGCCTCATGATTGAAGTCGCGCCTCCGGAGTATGTCATCCTGCGCAAGCTGGAGTATTACCGCGAGGGCGGTTCGACGAAACATCCCGCCGATATTCGCGCAATGTTGGCGGTGACGCCGGTGGATCGGGCGTTGATCGAAACCTGGGCTGGACGGCTGGGCGTCGAGGCCGTGTGGTCGCAGGTGCAGGCAGAGTGAGGGTCGCGGCAAGCGATAAGCTTTAAGCCGAAAGTCTTGGGCCCGATTCCTCCGCTGGGCCCCAGCCAGGCCGGGGAGCGGGTCGGCAGTATCGAGTCCGGATGCGGCCGATTATCCGCCGGACAACTGCCGGCGCAGTTCCTCGGGCAGCAGGGCGCGAACTTCGGAGTAATCCTCAGCCAGCCGGATCAAGTCGGCCTCGTCCTTTTTGCGTTTGGAGAGCCGCCGCCGGGGATCGCTCCATGCGAGAATCTTGCCAGTCACGAGGTCGCGCAAGGACGCAACGCGTGCGTCGCACCCCAGGACTTTGGCGGGTGCCGCCGCTGCGAGAAACGGCTGGTAACGCGGGTCCTTGGTGAACTGGATGCGCAGATCGCTGCCGGGCTTCTGTGCATTAAGCGACCACGTTTCGTCGTGCACCGTGAAGCCGGCGGCAAGCAGGTCGGCGCGCACCAGGGGCAGCTTGGCCGACGCGATTACGATGTCGGCATCCATGGTGTAAACCGGACGCGCGTAGGCGTTGACCGCGAGTCCGCCGATGACGCAGTAGTCTCCGTGCCGGCGGCAGATCGCGAGCACGGCCTCAAGATCGTTGAGGCCCCCTTTGCTCGCAGCATCATATGCTTCCTGCGCAGTCATGGCGACGTGGAATTCAACCGAAAACCTCGCCGATGTCGAGGACGCGAAGCCCGGCGGCAGGTGGGGCAGGCAGTGGTAAGCCATGAGCCAAAAACCTTGCCGATTCCTCCACCGGGCCCCAGCCAGGCCGGGGAGCGGGCCACATGCGCTTTCGGCCGGCAGGATTGAACTTACAGCTTAGCGCTTAAAGCCTACCGCTGGATTTATATCTTCCCCGCCTGGCGCCGCTCGATCAGCCGGTGGAAATCCACGAAGAGCGGGTCGGCGTCGTGCGGACCGGGCGAGGCCTCGGGATGGTATTGCACGGAGAAAACCGGCAGCTCCTTGTGCCGCAGACCCTCGACGGTGCCATCGTTGAGGTTGATCTCCGTGACCACGGCGCCACGCTGATCGAGGTCTTCGGGCCGGGCGGCGAAACCGTGGTTCTGCGCGGTGATGGAGACCTTGCCGGTCTCGAGATTTTTCACCGGCTGGTTGGCGCCGCGATGGCCGAACTTGAGTTTGAAGGTCTTGGCGCCGAGGGCGAGGGTGATCATGTGGTTGCCCATGCAGATGCCGAAGGTGGGGTATTGCCGGATCAGCCGGGCGACCGTGCCATAGGCGTAATCGAGCGGGTCGGGATCACCGGGACCGTTGGAGAGGAACACCCCGTCGGGGGCGAGTTCATTCACCATTTCGGGCGGGGCGCTGGCGGGCACGACCCAGACATCGAAGCCGTGCTGGCGGAGTTTTCTGAGGATGTTCCGCTTGATGCCATAATCGATGGCCACCACCTTGTAGCGCCGGCCCGGCGCGGTCCGGGTACCGAGCGTGGTGCCGGTGAGCATGAACGGCTCATCCCATCGGCCTTCGGGGTCCCATTGGTAGGGCGTCCGGCAGGAAACTTCCTTGACGTAGTCCACGCCCACGAGGCCTTCCCAGGCGCGGGCACGGCGCACCGCCTCCTCGGGGGCAAGGTCGGCCGTGCTCAGGCAGCACTTCATGGCGCCGGTGACGCGGAGCTTTTTGGTGATGGCCCGCGTGTCGACCTCCTGCAGGCCGGGGATGCGATACTGGCGCAGATATTCGTCGAGACTCTGGCGGCTGCGCCAGTTGCTGGTGACGGGCGACAGCTCGCGCACGACAAAACCGGCGACCTTCGGGCCGCCGGCCGATTCCTCGTCCTCGGGGTTGACGCCGTAATTGCCGACCTGCACGGCGGTCATGGTGACAATCTGCCCGTAGTAGGAGGGATCGGTGAGAATCTCCTAGTAGCCGGTCATGCTGGTGTTGAACACCGCTTCGCCGGTGATGGTGGCCTCGGCACCGAAGGCGAGGCCGCGGAAAACCGAGCCGTCTTCAAGCGCGAGCATCCCTGGTCGTGGCGTGGGCATCAACGCGCGACGTAAAAGCCTTTCACCGCGGGTGCCAAGGGTTTTGTGGAATTTCGGCGGTCACGAGTAGGCGAGTCATGACAAATCCAGGCCAAGTGGCCGACGGTCCGGTGGTTGCGCGGCGGTGGCGCCAATGCCGTTGACGGCGGCAGGCGAATCCATTTGCTCGCCCGTCGACAGTTCAGCAGCCGAAACCGTTCTGCGTTCCCGCAGGGCGGTGCGGGGAACCCAAACGCCGCGTGGCACAGGCCGCGCGGCCGGGGCGTACGGCGGTGGGCAACCACCGCCCAGGCCACTTCTCAGGCCGAGCCCGTCAGCTAACCTCGCAGGCAATGGGAAGGGCGATCCTCTGGGACGCAAAGCCCGCGTCATCACGGTTGTCCCGCCAGCAGATCGCCGTTCGCTCTCCCGCGAACGGCCCCAGCCCGACAACCACCATGACTGACAACTCCCTGATGCGGACGGTGAAGAATTTCCTCATCGGCCGTGAGCGCGATCTGAGCGAACGCGGCTTGTTCCACAAGCTGTCGCTGGTCGCCCTGCTGGCCTGGGTCGGGCTCGGCGCCGACGGCCTGTCCTCCTCCTGCTACGGCCCGGAGGAGGCCTACAAGGTGCTGCTCGCGCATCCGTCGCTGACGCTGTTCGTGGCGATCATGACCACCGCCACGGTGGTCATCATCTGCGTCAGCTATTCGCAGATCATCGCGCTGTTTCCGGCGGGCGGCGGCGGCTACGTCGTCGCCAGCCGGCTGCTGTCGCCGACGGCAGGCGTGGTGTCGGGCTCGGCGCTGCTCATCGATTATGTGCTGACGATTTCGATCTCGGTGGCCAGCGGCATGGACGCGCTGTTCAGCTTCCTGCCGGAGTCGTGGCTGGCCTGGAAACTGGCCGCGGCCGTCGCCGGCATCCTGTTTCTCACGGTGCTCAACCTCCGCGGCGTGCGCGAGTCGGTGCTGCTGCTCGCGCCGGTGTTTTCCCTGTTTCTGCTCACCCACACCTTTGCGGTGCTGTATGCCTTCGGCACGCATGCCGGCGCGCTGGCCGCACTCCCCGGCGACACCGTGAAAGCCGTGCACGGGGCGTCAGCTGAGATCGGTGTGTTTGGGGTGATCGCGCTGCTGCTGCGCGCCTACAGCATGGGCGCCGGCACCTACACGGGCATCGAGGCGGTCAGCAACGGCCTGCCCATCCTGCGTGAACCGCGCGTGCGGACAGGACGGCGCACCATGGTCCTCATGGCCATATCGCTGGGCGGCATGGTCGCCGGGCTGCTCGTGGCCTACCTGCTGCTCGGGGTGCATCCCGTCGCCGGCAAGACGCTCAACGCCGTGCTGCTCGAACAGCTGGCCGCCGGCTGGCCGGCCTGGCTCGGCGGCGCCTTCGTGAAGGTGGCGCTCACCAGCGCCGCGGCGCTCCTGTTGATCGCCGCGCAGGCAGGCTTTCTCGACGGGCCGCGCGTGCTGGCCAACATGGCGCTCGACCGCTGGATGCCGTCGCGCTTCACCGCGCTGAGCGACCGTTTTGTCACCCTCAACGGCGTGCTGATCATGGGCGCCGCCGCGCTGCTCGTGCTGCTGCTCACCCGGGGCGCGGTGGACCTGCTCGTGGTGCTCTACAGCATCAACGTCTTCATCACCTTCAGCCTCTCCCAGCTCGGCATGGTGCGCCACTGGTGGCAGGTGCGGCCCACGGAGGCCGCCTGGCGGCGCCGGCTGGCCATCAACGCCGTGGGGCTCGCCCTCACCAGCTTCATCCTCGTAACCCTCGTCGTCCTCAAATTCCACGACGGCGGCTGGGTGACCCTGCTCATGACGGCGGCGCTGGTCGTGCTGGCGTTCGCCGTGCGCCGCCACTACGAGTCGGTGCGGAAGCAGCTCACCAACTTGGACAGCATCGTGGAGGTGGCCGAGCTGCCGCCTCCCCCCGGATCGAAGGATTTCGCCCCGACGTCGAACCGCACCGCCATCGTCCTCGTCAACGGATTCAACGGCCTGGGCCTGCATACGCTGCTGGGGGCCGTCCGTCTTTTCGGCGGCGGCTTCCGCCGCATGGTGTTTGTGCAGATCGGCGTGCTCGATGCGGGCAACTTCAAGGGGACCGACGAGATCGAACGGCTGCGCGGGCATGTGCAGCGCGAGGGCGAGCGCTACGTCCGTTTCGTGCAGACCCGCGGCGGCGAGGCCGAGGCGGTGACCGCCGTCGGCCATGAGGTGCTGGACGAACTGGGCAAGCTGGTGCCCGACCTGGTCGCCCGCCATGCGAACGTGGTCTTCTTCACCGGCCAGCTCGTGTTTGAGCGGGAGACCGTCTTCACCCGTTTGCTGCACAATTACACGGCTTTCGCGCTGCAACGGCGGTTGTTTCTGCGCGGCCTGCCCTGCGCCATCGTGCCCATCCGCGTCCTGGAGCCGGTGGCCTGAGGCTGTGCCGGCCGCGGAGGAACGCGACTGTCCGGGCCGGGATGCTCCCGCCATTTGACAACATGGTTAGGAAGCTTATTACTTTACCCTTCCAACATGTCCTATCTTGAAGATCGCGCGGCCTGGTTTGAGGGCCAGGGGCTGTGGCAGCACGTTCCGGAATCCGACTGGCGGGACTGGAGCTGGCAGCTCAAGAACCGCATCACCAGTGCAGCCCAGCTCGAACAACTCATGGCGCTGACGCCGGCGGAGAAGGCGGGCTGCCTGTTCGCCAACCACAAGCTGGCCCTCGCCATCACGCCCTATTTTTTCAATCTCATCGACCGCAACGATCCCGACTGTCCGATCCGCCGCCAGGTCATTCCGCGCGGCGACGAAATGGTCGTGTCGGAGGAGGAGATGCTCGACTCGCTGGGCGAGGATGCGCACTCACCCGTGCCGGGCCTCGTGCACCGCTATCCGGACCGCGTGCTCTTCCTCGTGACCGATCGCTGCGCCGCGTACTGCCGCTACTGCACGCGCAGCCGG
>JBAZMN010000034.1:0-8895 GCA_041649735.1 Opitutaceae bacterium
AACAGGCACTGTCGCCCGTCATGAGCCCGGGGTGGCGCGCTCCCGTGTCGGCGCTTTTTCCGGCGCCGTATCGGTCGGGTGGACGGCCGTTTCGCGCCCCGCCAGCCCGGCGGGCAGGTCCTCGCGGTTCACGATCCACGGATCGCGGTAGAGTCCCGCGGAGTTCCGGTTGTTGGCCGGACTCCAGTTATCGTTCCAGCACATGAAACCGGCAGTGCGCGGGAAGTGCTCCTTGATCCCTTTGATCAGATTGCCGCAATCGAAGGTGCCGGGCACCTCGCTCGGGCCGTGCGGGCCGAATTCGCAGAAGAAAAACGGTTTCCCCAGCGCCACCAGATCCGGGTAACCTTGGAAATGTGCTGAATCGACATGGTCGCCATAGGCATCGAAACCGACCAGATCCACATAGCCATTGCCGGGATAGTAGACCGCGGTACCGATATTTCTGGCCACAATACCGGGGCTGTAAACCCACAGGAGGTTGTGCAGGCCCTTGATGTCGGTGAAGTATTCGAACATGTGCCGCCACAGCCGGATGAAATCCGGCGCCGGCTTTCCCCCCCACCAGAACCAGTCGCCGTTCATCTCATGCAGCGGCCGCCAGAACACCACCACCCCCGCCTGCTGGAGCTCCAGTAATCCGGCCGCCATCGTGTCGAGATCCTTTTGCCAGCGAGCGTAGGCCGCCGTGCCGGGGGTGATGCAATCGATCAGATTGACGTCCCGGTCATTCAGTTCCCCGCCGTTGGGGCTGATCGCAAAGACAATGTCGATTTCCACCAGCCCGCCCGCCCGCCAGTAGGCGATGGCGATCTGGTTCGCCCTGGCCGTGCTCAGACCGTGCGTGTTCCAGTCCGTGTAATCCACGCCGATGTACGCCGGCCAATGGCCGGTCTGCTTCAAGATGGCCTCGAGCTGTTCTAGGGTCGTCATCGGGCCGTAGCCCGCCCACTGGCCGGACAGCACTCGCCGGTCGGGACGATCCGGGAGACCCTGGATATAGCCGAGGATGGCCCGGGCCTGGGCATTGGCGTTCGGGTCGGCGGTCACGACCGCCCGTTCGGCCGCGAGCGCCGGGGCGAAGCCCGACAGGGCGAGCGCGGCGGCCAGCAACGGGGCGGCGACGGGACGGTGGTTCCGGAAAAGCAGCTCGAATGGCATGGGCGGAAGGGGTTGGGCGGACCAGCCTTGGCGGCACGGGAGCGATGGCAAATCGTTTCCCGGTGAAACTACGTCGGAAGCCGGGCGACGAAGGTGGCGCGCACCCGTTCGGCGGCGACGTCGATGTCGTAGGCCACGTCCGGCGGCAGCACTTTGGCCATGTCGCTGCGGAAGGCGCGGGCCGCCAGTTTCGTTTGGAGGCTGGCGTCGTACTGGGCGCGCGTGACGCGCACACCCTCGCGGCGCATGTAGGTGGCGAACGCGTCCACGACCCGTTGCGGATCAAGGAGGGGACCCGCGCCGCGGGCCAACGACTCGGCGTGGCGCACGCAGGCGCGGTCCAGATCGAACAGATCGCGCCCCTGGCTGCGCTGCAGGAGCGCCCGCATCTTCGTCCCGAGCATCTCGTCCAGGTCGTAGGATTTGACGGTGATCGTCCCGGCCAGGCCGGGCAGCGGCGGCGCATACGGCAGGCTGGCCAGGGCGTAGCACGGCTTCCGCTCGCTGTAATTGACCTCGATCTTGATCTTCATTTCCGACGGCGGGCCCGCCGTCGGGGCGTACGTGTAGGTCAGCCGCCTGATCTTGGAGGGCCGCGTCAGGTTTCGCGCCGTGGTTTGCATCAACCCCACCGCCCGGCTGGCCGGCCGCCCGAGCACGGGCGCCAGCACGCGCACGAGGGCGCGTTCGATGTGGGCGACCGGACGTTTTCCGACCAGCACCAGGTCGATGTCCTCCGAGTACCGCGCCGCCGGCGCCAGATGCAGCTTGTGCAACGCCGTGCCGCCCCGCATGGCCACCTGCGCGGACAGGAACGAGTCCCGGAAAATGGCGGCCATGGCCAGGGTCAGCAGCAGATCCTGCTCGACCTGCGCGTCCGTCGCCCAGGCGGCGTGCCGGCGCCATGCGATGATTTCCTGGCGTGATTTCATAAACCGGTCTCCACGGTCGCGTTCACCCAGAGGCGCCACCGCTCATTCAGCACGGTTCCTTTCACCGGGGCCTGCGGATCGAGTGGCCGGACCCGCGGGCGCTGCCGGGCGAGCCAGCGGGCCAGCGGCGCGGTCAGGCGCGCGTTCCCCACCTGGTCGAGCAGGTAGCCGAGCCGCTGCGCCGCCGCGAAGTCCGCGTCGTGGACAAACACCGCCGGCAGGGCGTCCGGCTTGAGCCGTCCGCCCAGTTCCGCCAGCACCGTGGCCACCAGGTTGAGTCCGCCCGCGGCGTCGGGATAACGCACCAGGTCCGCCGCCGTGGCCTCCGGGGTGCTGATCCGGATGACGCCGCTTTCCAGCGTCCGGGTCTCGACCGGCGTGGCCGCGGCCGCCGCCTTCGTGATGAACCGGATCCGTTCGCGCCCGACCCGGATCGGCCGCAACTGCCGGGGCACAACGACTTGGGTCTCCTGAACCGCGAAATGTGACGCGCCATGCCATTGGGCGGCCGTGAGCAATCCCACGTAGTAGTCCGCCGCGCCGAGAAAATGCATCAGCGCATCCAGATACCAGGACAGGGGCGGAGCCCCCAGGGAATGATGTTCGTGCGGCACAATCACGAAGAACCGGCGGCGCGGCAGCGGCCGGACCACCCGGCCCTGCCGGCGGAGCCGTCCCAGCGCCGCGCGGCGGGCCACGGCCGTCTGGGCCGAGGAGAAGGCCAGCTCGGCATCCGTGAAACTGTAGTGTCCCAGACGTTGCCGCGCATCGACAAAGTCGGCCACCAGTCCGCGGTGATGGCGGCGGTTGGGCGGCGACTGGGCTATACTTTTAATATGCATATTTAATCACCCAATGTTTTCTTATGCATATTTATGGAATCGGCGCAATCCCAGCCTGCACGAGCGCCAGACCCGGCTGGCCCGTCCCGGTTCCCCGGTGGGCGCCACCAATCGCGTCCCCTGCCCCGCCACGAGTCTCCGCGGTGTTGTTCCCTTGCCGGCTCGGACGCCATCCCGGCCGTGCACCGCCGGTCGCAGCGAAATCATGGTCCGGGGGGCGGCGCCGGCCCGCAACGGGCCCGCTCCAGCGCCGCCCCCCGGAAGTCCAACCTCAGCCGTGAAACTGGGCCTCCTCGGTCGAGCCGACGAGCGCGAGCGTGGAAGACTGGCCGCTCGAGATGACCGTGTTGACCTCGTCGAAATAACCGGTGCCCACCTCCCGCTGATGCTTGACCGCGGTGAAGCCGCGCGCAGCGGAATCGAACTCCTTTTGCTGCAGCTCGACGAACGCGCTCATGTTCGAGCGCGCGTAACCGTGCGCGAGATCAAACATGGCATAGTTGAGCGCGTGGAAGCCGGCGAGGGTGATGAACTGGAATTTGTAGCCCATCGCGCCCAGCTCGTGCTGGAATTTCGCGATCGTGGCCGCGTCAAGATGCTTCTTCCAGTTGAAGGACGGCGAGCAGTTGTAGGCGAGCAGCTTGCCGGGAAAGCGCCGGTGGACGGCCTCGGCGAACTGCCGCGCGATCCCGAGGTCCGGCGTGGACGTTTCGCACCAGAGCAGGTCCGCGTACGGCGCGTACGCGCAGGCCCGCGCAATCGCGACCTCGATGCCTTCGCGAATCCGGAAGAAGCCCTCGCCCGTGCGTTCGCCGGTCAGGAAGGGCTGGTCCCGCGGATCGACATCGCTGGTGATCAACTGCGCGCCGAGCGCGTCGGTGCGCGCGATGAGCAGCGTCGGCACGCCGCAGACGTCGGAGGCGAGCCGCGCGGCCACGAGCGCGCGGATGAAGTGCGCCGTCGGCACCAGGACCTTGCCGCCCATGTGCCCGCATTTCTTCTCCGAGGAGAGCTGGTCCTCGAAATGCACGCCCGCGGCCCCGGCCTCGATCATCGCCTTCATCAGCTCGAAGGCGTTGAGCGGCCCGCCGAAGCCGGCCTCGGCGTCGGCGATGATGGGCGCGAGCCAGTGCACGCTGTCGTCGCCCTCCGCGTGATGGATCTGGTCCGCGCGCAGGAGCGTCTGGTTGATGCGCCGGACCACCTGCGGCACGCTGTTGGCCGGATAGAGGCTTTGGTCCGGATACATTTCGCCGGCGAGGTTGGCGTCGGCCGCGACCTGCCAGCCGGAAAGGTAAATGGCCTTCAAGCCGGCCTTGACCTGCTGCAGCGCCTGGTTGCCCGTCAGGGCGCCCAGCGCGTTCACGAACGATTCCTCGTGAAGGAGTTGCCACAGGCGGTCGGCGCCCAATTCCGCGAGGGTATGCCGGAGGTCGATCGTGCCGCGCAGGCGGACGACGTCATCGGCGGTGTAGGGGCGCTGGATGCCCTGCCAGCGCGGGTGGGTGCGCCACCGGGTGGCGAGTTCTTGGGAAGTATGCATGTGCGAATGATGATTGAGGATTGGATTGAAGAGGGAATGACCGGTGCGAAGGGTCAGGAAGCCGCGACCTCGGAGGTCGTCGTGAAGTAGTCGGAGAGTTCCGTCTGCAGGAAGGTCCGGCGCGCATCGGCCGCCGCCTGCCCAAAGCCGGCACGCACGCGTTCGGCGGTGCCGGGATCGGCCCCGGCGCCGTCCGCCGCGATTTCGCCGAGGATTTTTTCGAGCTCCTCGTCGAAAACCCTCCCGACCAGCGCCGGCGTCACCGGCTGGCCGTCGTCGAGTTCCACGCGATGATGCAGCCACTGCCAGGTTTGGGACCGGGAGATCTCGAGCGTGGCGAGATCCTCCATCAGGCCGTCCCACGAAACGCAGCCGATGTCCTGGTTCCAGCCGTTTTGGTACGCGATGCCCACCCGGACGTTGGTCCGCAGGCCCGCGAGCGTGCGCGGCTGCTCGCCCCGCGGCAGGATGTCCGGATAGCGGTCATACTCCGGCACCGTCCGCGCCAGCTGGTCGGGCTTGGGGAACTGCGCCATCGCCGGCCCGATGAAGTACGGATGCGAGACCCAGCAGCCGTCGTGGCCGATCGCGAACTCGTTCGCCTTGTCGGCGAGCACCTTCGCGGTCTGCTTTTCGCGCAGCTCCGCCGTCTTGCCCGGGGTGAAGGCCGACATGCCCCCGATGGCATAGGCGCCGCGCTCGTGGCAGATCTTGATCAGGCGCTTCGCGTAGTTGTCCATCCACGGCTTCTGCATCGAGATCGTCGCCCGGTCGGCCATGATGCGGTCGGGATGGGACCGCAGGACCTTGATGTCGCTGAAGATCTTGTCCCACCGGCCCACGTTGAGCCCGGCGGCATGCTCGCGGATTTCGTAGAGGATCTCCTCGACCTGGAACGCCGCCGGGAGCGTCTCGATCAGGAACGTCGCCCGCAGCGTCCCGCGCCGCAGCCCCATCGCCTCCTGCAGCGCGACGAACACGTCGTTCCACCAGCGCGCCTCGAGGTGGTGCTCCGTCTTCGGGATGTAGAACTTCGGCGTCTGGCCGCGGGCGAGCAGGATCGGCGCGGCGTGATGGAAGTTCAGCACCAGGTCAAACAACCCGGCGGAAATCGGCTTCCGGTCCACGAGGAAGTTCGCCTCGGCCAGGTGCAATCCGCGCGTGCGCACCATGACGGCGGCCATGTCGTCCGGCTGGAGCCGGTAATCCTTGCCGCCGGACGCGATGGCCAGCGTCCCGCGCGCGGCCCCGATCACGTTCTCGACGCCGCTGATGACGTTCGGCCAGCTCGGTTTCATCGAATCCTCGAAGTCGAGCATCGCGGTGTCGGCCCGGGCGCCGTCGGAGTTCCGGCTCAGCATGTTGATGACCATCTTCGCGCTGTTCACCGGGCCGGTGATCTCGACGCGGCGGGTGCGCAGATCCGCGGGAACCGGGGCGACCCGCCAATCGCCGCGGACGGCTTCGGATCCGGGCGGCTCGTATTGCGGCAGCTGGCCCGCGTCAAACGCGGCCTGCCGGGGACGCCGGGCGGCGAGCAGCGCGCGCCGGCGTTCATCGAATTCGCGATGGAAGACGGCCAGCAGCTTGATCACCTCCGGCGTGAGCAGGGCTTTCGTGTTTGCGCCGGCCGCGGCGCGCGGGATGGCGACGCCGGGGGCGGGTTCCCAGTGGGGAGAGGCTGGATCGTGGGAGGATCGGGCGGGTGCGGTCATGAGGTGCGGGGGTTGGACGATGGTTGACGGTGGGCAGGGAAGCACGGATTGAGCACGAGGAAGTCGTGCCGCGCGGGTCGGGCCGGCTCCTTGGCCCACGGCAGGCGCGGGCCTCCGTGCAGATCCAAGGCGATGCGGATATCCGGCCGGTCCGGCCGGTGGGTGATGGTGATGGCTCCATTTGTTTTCATGGGATGGGTTGGTTGGGGAACCCACTCCCGTGACGCGACCCGATGGGGCACAAAAAAAGCCCCCTCCGGTGGCGGCACCGGAGGGGGCGAAATTCACAGTGGAATAATCACGTCCCTCGCGGTGCGATGGTAACGGACGAGGCGACGACGGAAACGACCGCGGCCGGATTGATGCGGCCGAAGGCAAATGCCAGCGAGGTCGTTCCAGTGAGGATCATGGTGCAACTCCGACGACAACGCGCGGCGCGGGAATGTCAATGTGGGTGTGGCGGCAGCCCGTGGGAATTAGGATTTCTGTCCCTGGTGCCGGACGCCCGGAAGTCCTGCTTCTGCGCTTCGTGGATTTATTCCCCCGGAAACAGGACCGAAGCAGATCGGCGTGGGCGTTCTGTCCTCGGTTGGAGTGTGCTTAAGCCGCAGCCACCGCAGCGGTTTATGACCCCTGCCAGGTTGGCGGCGCCAGCGGCGGGATTCCGGCTGGACGTTCGTGCTGCCAATCCGGTCGGCGGGCCCGGCCGCCACGATGCTGACTCCTCGCCATCAGCCTTTGAAGATGCCGTGGTGCCACTCGAGAAATTCTTCAGCCGGGCGTGCGGCCTCGTCGCGGGGTAACACCGCGAGCGGCTGCCCATGGAGCGCGTAGTAATCGCGCCCGTTTTCAAACTCCTCTCGAATGCGCCGGCTGACTTCCACTTTGAAGTCGAGCGTCACCGTGAGATACCCGAGGTCGAACAGATTGTGAAGGTCTGAGCGCAGGAGGAGCCCATTGCGGATCTCGTGGGGCCCGTTTTTCGAGTATGGCTTGATGTGTCCGGCTTCGAGCGCCGGGAGGGTTTTCTCTCCCGTGATCGCGCAGCGACGGGAGTAAGCGTCGGTCACCTCCACCCGAAAAGCGCCCTGCCCCAGCCGTGGATGGATGAGCTGGGGCATGCCATAACGGGCTGGTTCCTCGACGGCCAAGGCTGCCCCCGCCATCTGGCCGGCCATCCGGCCGCGCACCAGCTCCCATAGCGCACCGCCCGAGACGGTGCCCGGATCGTACCCTTTTCCGGTCACAATGTTCCGGCTCCAATCGGATGGCACCGGAATCCAGGATGTTCGTGGCCAGAAAAAGGGCTCCACGAGGATGGTGCAGCCAAGCTGGCGATGAAGTTCATCGGGCGAGCGGTGTTCAAGAATGCGGCGCTCGAACGTTGCATAGTCCGGTGCGCCGTTCTTTTCCCCAAACGCCTGCCACGCCAGCGACAGCGGCAGGAAGCTATGCCGGACGAAAATTCCACCTCCGGCGATGAAGTCGAGGGGCGCATGCAGCTTGAAGAGGAAGATGTCACCAGGCTGGAGCGCCTTGAAATCCATCTGGCTCCGCGGCCGCCAGAAATTCACCTCGTCGGGTTGTCGTTCCGCGAGGAACCGGAACCACTCATTGTTGGTGACCCCGACAAAAAGCTTCATGACCTCGCAACCCTTATGGCGCGTGGATTGAAGCGGACAAACGTTTTTCCGCAGATTACCTCGCTCACGGCGTGTCAGCCCGCCTTCGTCCCGGCCCCGGGTTCCCGGGCCGCGGCGGCGAGGACGGCCAGGCCGCGCGGCAGCTGCCGGCGCGCGAACGCCGCCAGGCGCGGCAGCGCCGAGGCCGCCGGCGCGTCGCCGAACACCGTCTGTAGCAACGGGCCGTGGGCGCGCGTGAAGGCGCGCGCGTCGTCCGAAGTCACCACCCGGAGCGTTTTCTGCAGCAGCGAGAGCACCGGCTGTTCGTTGACCGGGGTCGCGGCGCCGACCACCTCGGACAGGAACGCCGGGAGCACCAGCGCCAGCACCGCGACGTGCTTCACGTCCTGGCGGCCCGCCTGGTCGAGATGCACGGCGTTCGCCAGCTTCCCCTGCAACAGCAGGTGCGGAAAGAGCACGGGCACCGCATAGCCGCAGACCTCCAGGGCCACGGTGTCCTGCGCCGTCACCCGGGGGATGCCCCGGACCGAGCGCAGCACGTCGATCTCCCGCGTGTCCGGTTCGACGCCGATGACCAGGGTGCCCTCGGTGATTTCGCGCGGGCCGCTCAACTGCAGCTGCCCGCCCAGCTCGTGGTGCAGGCGGAGCAGCCCGTTCCGGGTCGCGTAAACGTCCACGTCGGCGCTGGTCAGCGGGAAATGGGCGCGCAGGGCACGGCCAATCCGCGCCTGGTAGGCGAGGGCCCAGACGTTCACGGCATGGCCCCCGACGAGGACCACCGGGTCCCCCGCCGGGCGGCTCAGGGCGCGGAAGATCGAGGCAAAGTCTTCAACCGGCCGGCGCTTCACCGAGGACATGGGCGGCGTGGTTGGTCACCTGGCCCGGGCGTGGCGGCGGATCGCCGGCCAGAGGTCCAGAACGCGCACCGGCTGCGCGATCGGCGCATTGCGGGCCTGGGCGGCCTCCGGCGTGAGCTCGCCGGCGGCGATCCGCCGGGCCGTTTCCGCCCGCTGCGCGGCCTTGGCCGCCGACCGTTGCGCCAACAGGTCCGGCGCGGCG
>JBAZMN010000035.1:0-8797 GCA_041649735.1 Opitutaceae bacterium
GGCGATGGCGGCTGTCGAGGTAATCGTGCCGATAAGCGGGAGATCGCCTGCCGGAGTCGTTTTCAGCCAGGTATTCACCGTATTCATGTAGCCCTTGGTCACGGCATCGATGTTGCTGCGCGAGGCCCGGGTCCGTGAATAATTCAGGGTGACGTTCCAGTTCTTCGTCGGCTGCGCAATCACCTCATACTCCTCCCCCTCCGAAAGCGTATCCACGGTGGTCACCGGATTGAGGCCCCCTGGGGCCTCCGTGGCGAAGGTCAAGGCTTGGTAACCGGGGCCAAATAAATTGACTCCGCCGACATAGGCATCCCGGAGATGGCCCGACGCCTTGGCCTTGGAGGGCACAATCAGGTCGGGTTGGATCCCCCAGGCCGCGAAGAACGAATCCGGAATCGGGGTATCGATCCACGCCTGGACCATGCTCTGCGCCTGCGCATAAGCCGGGTCACTGGGGTTAAAGTAGCCCGGCGTGTTGCCGGTGTGGCCAGGGAATCCCGACGCCTGCAGGATGTAGCCATAGTTCCACTGGTCATACCCGATGTTGGGATTTCCGAGCATGCCTTCCTGCAGCGCCGTCGCGCTGACATGCCACCAAACCGGCATCGCCCAAATGAAATACCCCTGGCTGCCCAACCCGCCGACGTTGGAGGCCGCGAGCGTGGCATTCTTAACAATGGTCTGATATTTGGTCACCTTGAACGTCAGTTTATTGTCCAGCGTGCTTAACATCAGCCCATACTCCTTGGTGTTGCCGGAAGGATTGGGAAGCTGGTCTCCGCCGAGGCCCATGCGGGGAGCCTGCGCAATGAAGTTTTCGTTGCGGTTGTAGAACACGCTCAGTCTCGTGTGATATGGCAGCCAGCGCGTCAGATACTCGGAGAGGTGATAAACGCCGCCCCACGCCTTGGTCTGTCCGGAGGTCCTGAGATTACCGCTGGCGCTGTAATCGTAATCGGTGGCGACAAATGTGCTGCTGGTGCTTCTCGGCGCCGAGGTCACGTTATTGAAAACGGTGTCCTTGCGCCAGCCGAAGACCGGCACAAGATCGCCATTCAGGAAATAGCCCTGGTAGGTAAAGCCCTGGGAAATATCCCGGTTACGCGTCTTCGAACCTCCCGTCACCAATTCTGGAAAATCTCCCGGGTTTTGCCAGCTGAGCCAGTTGATCGGGACATTCTCCCAGCCGATATAATTGGCCGGATTGTCCCGCTGGGTGCCGGTAACGGGCAGACCAGTGAAAGGACTGATATAGGTATACGGGTCAGTTTGGGGAACGCTCGCCTTATACGTGACATTGAAATTCGGGACCACCTGCGTCGGCGGAGGCGCCAGGGTAACGCGGACCGGACTCAGGTTGGCCCCTGCTGCCGTTGAAGCGTTCATCAGGCTGGGCCCGAGGTAAATAACCGAATCGTACTTCCGATAATTGCTAAGTTGTGTACTCGGCGCCACCTGAATTCGATTCGACCAATCGAGCGTCGTCGCATATTCCTGCCACGTTATATCCTGCTGTTTTCTGTTTTCTTCTTCCAGGAGCCCGGTAAGGACATGGCGGCCAAGGATCTTGGTCAGCAGGGAGTCGCGGCCAAAAAGATCCGCCGCGCGCAACTCGGCCGTGCCGGTTAAGCGTAGACCATTGCGCTCGATCGCCGACAAGTTATTGCCGTTGTTGTTGGCCGAATAATCGCTCATATAAGGCCGTCCGACATTGGGATTCGACGACCCGTTGGGAAGGGTCTGATTGACATCAACATTGATGCCATAACTGAAACTGGACAGGGTCCCGACCTGGCCGGCCGTGTACCGTTGCGAGTCGAAGACCAATTCGAAGGCCAGACGGTCGTCGAAGAAGGTTTGTGACACCGCTGCATTCAGCGCATTCCAATTCTGCCATTGGTGCGCATTCGGCCCATCAAGCAGATTCTCGTAAAAGTTGAAGATGGTGGGATCAACGAGGACTCTGTCCGAGTAGAATGACCCTCCGGGAACAGCACCCGCGCCAGCGGCATAGGCGCTGTAGCTCGCGATGGCGACCGGTTGGAAGTTTGGCAGCGCGCCGATGCCGACCGCCCCCACCGATCCGCCGCCGCCCGCGACCGTGGTCCCGTTGATTCGGCCCGGCTGTGTGGAAATGGGCGTCGCGCTTGTGGCATTGTAGTAATTCAATACCTCGTTGGTAAAGGTGCCAGCCATGCGCGTGCCGTTCAGCACGTTAAAAACAGGGATACTATACCCGTAAGTGCCGCCCGGAGACCAGCCGGTGGCCCACTGGTTGATGACGGGCTTCCCCGCGTCAAACCACGGCGTGATGGTATCGGTCGGCGGAATGATCCGGGGATTGTCCGACGAGACCTGGCCGCGCTCATACTTGACCCGGATGGAGGTGTGGTTGTCCTTGCCGAATAATTCCGGCTCATAGCGGATCGCGCCAAAATAGCGGGTCGTGTTGTTGTAGGCGTAGTGCTGCCGGTATTTTTCATCGTCCGTGACCGAGGCCACCCGAACTGCGAGCTGGTGGGGAATCACCACATAGTTGAAATCGGCGGAATTTCGGACAGAGCCGAAGCCGTCGAACCGGTTCTCCACCTTGTTCGCATTCTTCAACTCGGCGTCATTGATGTCGGCATTGATGATGCCTGCCGGACTGCCCACGCCAAAGAGGATCGAATTGGGCCCACGCTGGATGTCGATCCGGCCGGTATTGAAACTGTCCCAGGGAATCTCCGTCAGGAAGTAGCCGCGGGTGTTGTCGGCCGCCGCCAAACCACGGACGCGCGTGTCGATTTGCGGGTTGCGGACATTTTCGGTGTAAAGCGGGTTGCCCGCACCACCCGGCCCCGAAAAATTGCCGTATAGGCCCGCCACCTGCGTGTTGGGCGTGTAAATCAGCAATGATTGGTTGTTGGTGGCACCCGTATCTTTAAGGAACTGCTCGGTCACGACTGAAAGCGCCGACGGGACGTCAGCGAGATCGGTGCGGACGCGGGTTCCGGCCAGCGTGCTGTTGGCCATGTAGCTGCCTGCTTCGGCGGAGGTATCGACAACGAACGGAGACAATCTTACCACCTCTTCCTGAGATTTCCGATCGGCCTCATTAGTATCGGATTTGGTTTCCGGGGCAGCCTGGCCTGACAAACGCGGCGCAGCCGCGGAGATCAATAATGCAGCAATGCACAAAACTCCCGCCGCAACGGGAGAACGGGGTAGTATTTCTTTCATCGGGTCACTGGGTTGGCTTTTTGCAATGGTGGGTTAAAAAACAACGCGGGCGCGAATATGCTACATTCTGGTGAATATTTGAATGGATAATACTGGATATAAGATGCATAAAATAGGCATGGGGATTCCGCCTATCGAATCAGTTTGGGCATGCTTCATGCGCATGGAAGCACCTCTCGGCACCAGTGGACACTGCTTCGCCAGTTGTCTTTGCAATCCCCTCCTCCCCCGCAAACCGTGATGGCGGAGACGCAGCACGTAACTCCCAACAAAATTCCGGCCAAAAGCAGGGATGATCAATCCAAGACCGACTCTAAAAAAATCGGATCCGATTCCGAGGATCGTGGAAGTCACTAATCCAGAGATAGATCATCCATCGTTGAGCGCGGCTGGCCAAATCATGAGTTGGTGCACTCGAACCTGCACGCCTGGCGGCATACACCACTCAAACACCTGTAACTACCAATTCCGCCGCCTATCGGCATTTCGTGTCTCTGTGGCCTTGTCGGGAAATGCACGCCCACACCCTCGGAACCTACAGGCTGGCAAGACATGCTTCGAGCGGAACACCAACCCTTGGTTGCACCGATCACCCAATGGCGGTGGACCTTGACCTACACGAAGTCCTGCATAAGTAGATTTTTCGAATCGTCTCCATGCGAGAATAGCGATCTACCGTTTGAAGTCCGACCTTATTGGTTCTCTCACAAGATCTAACCGAATCGCCCGGATGTTGAACTCTGAAAGGATATCACCTTCCCATGAAAAAACGCATCGTTTCGCGCAGACATTTTCTCCGCTCATCGGCTTTGGCGCTGGGGGCCCTGCCGGCTGCGATGAGCAGTCCGAACGCCCTTTTGGCCGAATCGACCTCCCAACCGGATGCGGGCCCCGCGGCTGCCGGCGGCCCGGAGGCGGCGGACGGGGTCTACCGGCAGATCTTCCCGGGACACGTTGAGCTGCTGCTCAAGCGCAGCGCGGCATCCCGCCAGGCGATCCAGGACTCGCTGCGGGCCGCCAATGCCCGCCCGGTGGTGCTGGCCGTGTTCCAGATGCGCAATCATTGCGACGGCGCCGCCGGCAAACAGCAGAATCTGCAACGCATGCTCGCCGCCATCGGCCGCGCCGCGACGGAGCAGGCGCAGATCCTGGTCTTCCCCGAAATGTGCCTGCCCGGCTACTACACCAACATCAACGGCAGCTCCGCCGAGGCGCGCAAAGCCAACCGCGATCTCGCCGACAGCGTGGGCGAGAGCCCATTCCTGAGATCCCTGCAGGAGGGGGCGCGCCAGGCGGGGATGGTCGTCACCTTTGGCTTCTGCCTCAAGGAGGGGGAAAAATACTATAATGCCATTGGCGCGATCGACGCCGATGGCGCCTGGTTGGGGGTCCACCGGAAAAACCCGCTCTACCCCTGGCCCTACGAATTGGAATCCTTCGATCAACCCGAGGCGGCCGAGCGCGGCAGTGTTTTTTCCACCCGGCATGGCAAGATCGCCCTTGCCGACTGTTTCGATGGCGAGTTCCCCGAAACCATCCGCCGCATGCGGCTGGCCGGCGGCGAAATCCTGCTGTGGAGCAATGCCGCGCTGGGCGATTCCACGACCGGCTGGGGTAATCGCATCGCGAATGCCGGCGGCCACGCCTGGGTCAACCACCTGTGGGTCGCCACGTGCAACTGCTCCGCGGAAAACTCCTGCGGCACCAGCCTGATCGTCGGGCCCGACAGCGAGCCGCTGGTGATTCTGCCCCCACGGGAGGAGGCCTTCGGCATCGCGACCATCAACCTGGCCCAAAGCGCCGATTGGAGTATCTGGCGCGACCGCCTCGACCCAATCTGGAAACAGCCGCGCGCGCTCGAAGGGACAACCTCCTGAAACTTCTCACCTGGCGCGCGCAGCCCCATCTGGATTGGGCTGCGCACTCTTTCGGCCGCGTCTCAAGCAGTGGTCGGAGTCACCGCCGGCTTGCTGGATCGGGATTTCACCGGGCATGATCTCCACGGTCCGGGCCGCAGGGAGCCAAGCTCAAGGAATGTGCGGCAAGAAACGGGCGCAGCGCTCTTCTAGATGTGGCGATTCGGGAAGGTAAGTTCCGCAATACCCGACTTGTCCAGCCCGCCGAGACCTGAGGCGACCATTCGATCATACTGCTCCTTGGTGGCCCGCGCTAGCGGCAGTTTGAGCCCGCAATCAAGGGCCAGCTGGCAGGCAATGCCGGAGTCCTTGGCGGCGTGTGCCGCCGAGAAGAAGCAGTCATGCGCGCGGTTCTGCATATCTTCCCCGTCCGTCTTCAACACCTGCGAGTTGGCTCCGGTCTGGGCAAAAACCTCGCGCAGCATGTTGAGATCGAGTCCGAGCGCCTGTCCGAGTCCCAGACCCTCGGCCAGGGCGGCCGTGTTGCAGTTCATCACCATGTTCACCAGCGCCTTCACCTGGGCGGCGCAGCCGGCGGGCCCGATATAACGCAGTTGGCTGCTGAGTTTTTCCAGGATGGGGCGCACCCGGTCAAAGGTGGCGCGCTCGCCGCCGCACATGAGATAGAGGGTGCCGTTGCGCGCCTGGGGAATGCTGGACGCCATGCAACCTTCAAGGGAAAGCGCGCCGGCCTTCCGCGCCCGACGCTCCACCTCGACATGGACGGCCGGGGTGAGGGTGGCGCAGTTGATGAAGATCTTCCCGCGCGCGGCGGTCAGCAACGAATCACCCGACTCGGCGAAAACCTGGAGTTGGGCGGCATCGTCGCTGACGACCGTAAAGATGATATCGGCCCGGGCGGTCACTTGGGCGAGGACGGTGCAGGGTTCCGCGCCGATCTCGCCCGCCAGCCTGCGGGCGCCGGCGGCATCGGCATCGTAAACAGCGGCCAGATCGCAGCCACAGTCCTTCAGGCGGCGGGCCATGTTGCCTCCCATCCGTCCGACTCCCACAAAGGCAATTTTTTCGTTCATGTGATTTGAATCAGTGAAATACTGCGGAACTATATGTCGGGCTCAAAAAATCTGGAATGAATGGCCCTTGGTAATTTACCCGTTGCCCCGGTTTTCCCATGCAGGTCTTGGCTGGTCATGGCAAAGCCGCGCGCGAAGCCGGGACGCTCGGGATGCCATTCCCGGCGGCCAGGGTGGGTCATGAGGGCGTGACCGCCGAGACCAAGCACCCGGGCGACGGACTGTATCGCGGGTTCGCGGACCTCGCCCTCCTTGATCGCAGCCAAATCGACCGGGCTGATGCCGGCCGGCCTGGCGAGCGCAGCATCAGTTAACTTGCGACCACGCTGGGCTTCGCCCATGGCATCGGTGAAATTATCCTCCAGCGGGATGCGGGTCTTGTTCTCCATCGCAGGGGCAGGGACAAGCCGGACGTCTTTCAACAAATCGCGAGCGCCGGCCGCGTTCAGCCGGCCCGGCGCCGGGCCCGATCCCAGGCTCCGAGCAATTCCACGCGGCTGCGGACCACGTCGGGCCAGACCGGAGGATTGGTGCTCAGGTGGTAGCCATGGGTCATGCCCATCTCGGGGCAGGCCCAGAGTTCGCCGCCGGGGCGGGGCCCTTTGAGCCACAAGGTGAAGAGATCCTCGACGAACGCCAGGTAGTCGACGAACTCGGGCGTCAGGCGGCCCCGGCCGTTGGTCACCGGTACCTGGCAATGCTGGCCATTGAAGGGACGCAGATGAAACATCTGCGAGTGCTGGATCAACTTCGGCCAGGCGAGCAGCCGCGGCGAATAATTCTTGGCAGGGAACACGTGCTTGGAGACGGCGAAATGCGAATGATCCCACGTCACGGGCATGATTTCACCGGTCGCCTTCTGGTAGAGCCGGGCGATCTCGGTGAATTTTTCCGGCGTCTCGGTCGAGGTATCACGATGGACCTCAATGTGCACCCCCAGGCCGAGCTGGCGGGACAGCTTGATCAGGCGCACGGCCATCGCGGCGGCCCGCGCGGGCGGGGTGTCGTGGTTCAGGAGCTGAATATTGATGAAATGCACTCCGAGCCGCTTCTGCTCCTTCAGGCGAGTCCGCACGACCGCGAGGTTGGTGCAGTCGAAACCGCTCATCAGGGCGAGCCCGCGCCGCGCCGCGCCGGCCTGCACTTCCGGTGTGATGTACCCGCACACGCCGTCAAAACCGGCGGCCTGGATGGCAGTGAGTTTGCGGTCGAGCGACCATTCATGACGCGGGGTTGGGTAGCCGACCATCGCCCAAGTCGGGGCACAGAGAATCAAACGGGGGGTGTTTTTTTTCATAAAAATATCGGAACCGACGCTCGAAAAACCGGGCCATGCCAGCGGCAAACCTTGGGGCAACAACCTCAGGCATGGAGCTGCGTTTTTTCGACCGCCAGTTTCAGGGGGATACGTTGGGTTTCCACCTTTGGACCTTGAACAGTGCGCGCCCACGTTGCCTACATTTTCCGTTGGCAGAAGCAAGTCTACAACGATGGACGTGTTTTCCTTCACGGCAGATCGCTGAAGTCACGCTTTGGCGCCTGCTGCCGTTTCGCTGCATTCCAGCGGAATGGCTGCCCGGGCTGGGATCGAACCAGCGACCAAGTGATTAACAGTCACCTGCTCTACCGCTGAGCTACCGGGCAGTGCGGCAAAAGAGGGTCTACAAGAAAATCCGTCCTGCCAATGTCAATCCCGTTATGCCGCGACCGCTCGTTTCCGGCGCCCGCCGACAGGATCGAGCCAAAACACTCAGCCAAAGCCTTGCGCCAGCGTTCTTGAGAGAGTTTGTAACGTCTTGCGTTGCAGACTGCGCGGACAGACCCGGCTACTCACCCGGGTGAAGATCACGCGGGATCTGTGCGCGGCAGCCGGAAGGTTTCGCCGGCTGCGATGGAGCCGCGGACACTGGCAGTTCGAATCCGGCGTTTGCAGTTGCTGCGGTCCCGGTGGCCCGTACCTTGAAGGTTGTCCCCGCCCTTCCCATGTGCCTCGCCGTGCCAGGAAAGATTCTCAGCATCGCCGGGGAGGACTCCTACACCCGCACCGGCCGCGTGAGCTTCGGCGGCATCATCAAGTCCGTGAGCCTGGCCTGCGTGCCCGAGGCCAGGGTGGACGACTATGTGCTCGTGCATGTCGGCATGGCGCTGAGCGTGCTCGACGAAAAAGAGGCGGAGGAGGTGTTCAGCTCCCTGAAGGAAATGGACGAACTCGGGGAGCTGGCGACACCGCCGCCGTCATGAAATTTGTCGACGAGTTTCGGGACGCGGCGGCGGCCCGGACGCTGGCCGCGGCGATCGCGCGCCGCGTCACGCGGCCCTGGACGGTCATGGAAATCTGCGGCGGACAGACCCACAGTATTGTCAAATTCGGGCTGGATGAATTGCTGCCGGAAAAAATCACGCTGGTGCACGGCCCGGGCTGCCCGGTGTGCGTGACGCCGGTCGAGCTGATCGACGCCGCGGTCGCGCTGGCAGCGCGCCCGGGCGTGACCCTCTGCTCCTTTGGCGACATGCTGCGCGTGCCCGGCACCGGCGCCGACCTGCTGACGGCCCGGGCGCGCGGCGGCGACGTTCGCATCGTCTACTCGCCGCTGGATGCCGTGGCGTTCGCCGGACAGCATCGCG
>JBAZMN010000036.1:0-8644 GCA_041649735.1 Opitutaceae bacterium
GCGGGCGTGATGCCGCGGCCGGTGGAGCCCCGCGGCTCCTCGGCGAGGATGTGGGTGCGGTAATCCTCCCAGGCCAGGTCGAGCAGGCGGTGCGTGAGGTCGGAAACGAGGGTGCGCTCGTCGATGAGCAGACGGGAGAGCACGGCGTAACCCTTGCGCTCGAGCGGACGGGTCTCCCACCAGATCTTGCGCGGGTCGGCCACGACCCCGCTGCCGATGCAGAGGTGGGGCACGGCGGGCACGGCGACGCCGGCGGGCAGGAGGTTGAGCTTGATGCCGGCGGCGGTGTGCCCGGAATTGGCGCCACCGTTGACCTTGAGGACGACGGAGACCGGGGCGCGGGAGGCGCGCAATTCCTCGGCGACCTCGGGGATGAGGCGGCCCTTGCCTTCGTCGCCAAAACTGATGCCCACATCGGCGATGAGCTGGCTGCTGAACGGAGAGAGGGACATGGTTCAAACGGCAGCCAGAGATACCAACCCCCTGTTGCCATGAAGGAGAAAGGGGAGGGGGAACGATGGCGCAAGGAGATTTTGTGACAACCGGCCACCCGGCAAAAACCAACCGGGGGTTCGGACACTGGAGGGTCTATCCCACAACCGTGAACCCTGAACTCTGGACCCTGAACCAGACCTTCCGCCTAGGTGTGGGTTTTCGTCGACACTTCGATCACATCGTGCGGCGCGGCTTCCTTCTGGCCGGCGGCGGTGACGTGCACGTAACGCGCCTTGGTCCGGAGTTCATGAAGGGTGCGCGCCCCGAGATAACCCATGCCCGACTGGAGGCCGCCGATCAGGTCGGCGAGCACGCCGTCGACGGAGCCCGATACCTCCTTCAGCGCCTCGATGCCCTCGGCGGAGATCTTGCGGGTGGTATCCTCCTTGTCGTGGCCGTAACGCGCGGCCGAGCCGGCCTTCATGGCGGCAAGCGTGCCCATGCCGCGGTACTGTTTGTAGAGTTTGCCGTTGATTTCCAGAATCTCACCCGGAGCTTCGCGGCAGCCGGCGAACATGCCGCCGCAGATGACGGCGTCGGCGAGTGTCAGCGCCTTGACGATGTCGCCCGATTTCACAATGCCGCCGTCGGCGAGGAGGTGCACGCCCCTGGCCGCGGCGCCCTTGCCGGCCACGTAAAGGGCGGTGAGCTGCGGAATGCCCACGCCGGCCACCATGCGGGTGGTGCAGATGGAACCGGGGCCCTGGCCGACCTTGATGGCGTTGGCGCCGCAGTCGGCGAGATACTCCGCCCCGGCCGCGCTGGTGACGTTGCCGGCGATGATGGTCAGGGAGGGAAATGCGCCGCGGATCAGTTTCACCATGTCGCCGACGCCGGCGCTGTGACCGTGGGCCGTGGAGACCGCGACGGCATCGACCGCCTCGTCCACCAGTTCGCCGACATGCCCGATGATCCGGTCCCGATCGAGCTCCCCGGCCGGCTTGCGCACGGGCGCCACGGCGGCGCCGGCGACCAGCCGGAACTGCGCATCCCGGCTGGGCTTCCGCCGGGATTTGGCCTCGCCGATGATGCGTTCGACGTCGGTGCTGGTGACGAGGCCGCGCAGGTGATCCTGGTCGTCGACGACCAGCATCTTGTTGATGCCGATGTGCTCGCTGAAGAAGGTGTCGGCGTACTTGATGGGGTCGCCGCCGAGGTCGCGCTCGCGGACCGTGGTGAGGCGGGCGCGGGGCGTCATGGCCTCGGTGACTTTCTTGGCGCGATAGCGGTCCTTCACGATGCTGCCGGGCAGCAGGCCGACGAGCCGGCCCTTCTGGTCCACGACGGGGAAGGTCTGGAAACTGAAATGCCGCTGCTCGATCATGGCGAGGACGTCGCCGATCACAAGTTCGGGGGCAATGGTGATGGGGTCCTGGATGAGGCCGTGGATGTGGCGTTTGACACGCGCGACCTCCTTTACCTGATCCTTCGGCGGCATGTTGTAGTGGATGAGGCCGAGTCCGCCGTTCAGGGACATGGCGATGGCCATGCGCGACTCGGTGACGGTATCCATGTCGGAGGAGATGATCGGAATCTGCAGGCGCAGCGTCTCCGAAAGCTGCGTGGCGAGATCGGCGTCCTTGGGCAGGATTTCCGAGTACAGCGTGGCCAGCGAAACGTCGTCGTAGGTCAGCGCGAGGGGCAGAAGGCGGGTGAAAAACTCGTCGGCGCCCGGATAGAACTGCTGGTCGCTCGGATGGGCAATCGTGACAGGCTTGGTCATGGTTGCCATGAACGGGATAACGCCATGGCGAAAAAGCTCAACGTTTTTTTCCCGGCCGGGGCGCGATCGATCGCTCCAGCTTGGTTTGCGCGCACGGTTGCATGCGACGGGCCGGCCGCTACACCATTGGTGTGTGACCCACCGCCTGGCCTGCCGCCGTTACCATCTGCCGCTCCTGCGTCCCGTGCGCACCGCCCATGGCCGGTGGACGGAGCGGGAGGGGATGGTGATCCGGTTGGAGAACGAGGCCGGGCGTGTCGGTTTTGGGGAGGTGGCGCCGATCCCCTGGTTCGGCACGGAAACGCTGGATGAAGCCGCGGATGCGCTGGCCAAACTGGGCGACACGGTGGACGCCGCCATCCTCGAAAGCATCGACAAGCGCCAGGGATGCCTGCGGTTTGCCCTAGCTTCAGCTCTGAGCGAAGTAGGGCGGATTGTCCCCAATCCATCGGATCCGCCACCAGCGCGGCGCGTTAGGGATAACACGCCCCATCTTTTGCCGTCCGCAATATCCCGTCTGGCGGTGGCGGCGCTGCTGCCGGCGGGGAAAACGATGCTGGCGGCGGCAGACAAGGCCCTGGCGGAAGGTTATGTCGCTTTCAAGTGGAAGGTTGGCGTGCTGGCCGGCGACGATGAACGGGTGTTGCTCGACGAGCTGCTGGCCCGGCTGCCGGGGCACGCGAAGCTCAGGCTGGATGCCAACGGTGCTTGGACAACCCGGCAGGCCGAGAAGTGGCTCGATTGTTGCGCGGAGCGACCGATTGAATTCGTCGAGCAGCCGGTTGCGCCGGAGGCCGTGGATGCGCTGACCGGGCTGGCGGCCGACCATCCGGTCACGCTGGCGCTGGACGAGTCGGTGACCGGTCTGACCGGTCTGAGGTTCTGGCTTGAGCGCGGCTGGAAGGGCGTGGTGGTGGTGAAGCCGGCGCTGGCCGGGACGCCGGAGGCCGTGCTGGCGCTCCTCGGCCGGCACCAGGCCGATGTGGCTTTCTCCTCGGCATTGGAGACGGCGGTCGGCCGGCAGGCGGCCTTGCGAATGGCCTTTCAGTACCAAAAGGCGCAGCCCCGTGCCCTCGGGTTCGGAGTCACACCCCTGTTTCAGGACAGCCGGTTTGACGGTCTGCCCGCGGTTCCCTTCGTCTCGGCCGAGGCAGTCGAAAAAATGAATCCGGAGGCCGTGTGGAACGCCTTGAGCTAGCCGGGCGGCTGGGAATCTCCCTCCGGGCCGCCGAGCCACGCGACGCCGTGGTGGAGGAGTGCGAGCCCGGGCGGTTCATGGCCGCCTTGGGGGAGGCGGTGGCGGGCGGAGGCCGGGTCTTCGTCAAGGATCCGCGGTGGGGCGCAGCCGAGCGGGCGCAGTTTGCGGCGCTGACGAAATCGAAAACCGAAGAGCAAAAATCGACAATCAACCAAGGCTGGCTCTGCCTGCCGACCGGCGGATCCAGCGGGGAATTGAAGCTGGTCCGGCATGACCAGGATACCATCGCTGCCGCGGTGCGCGGCGGTTGTGCTCATTTTTCGGTCGCACATATCAATGCGGTGGGAGTTCTGCCGTTGCACCACGTCAGCGGTTTGATGGCCTGGATGCGCTGCGTGCTCACGGGCGGTCGATATGTCCCGTGGACGTGGGCGGACATGGAGGCCGGGCGCTGGCCGGAGATCGGTGCGGGAGACTGGTTCCTGTCCCTCGTCCCGACCCAACTGCAGCGGCTGCTGGGCCGGAAGGAGGCGGAGGAACGGCTGCGACGGTTCCGGGCGGTTTTTCTTGGCGGCGGGCCGGCCTGGCCGGACTTGCTGGCGCGGGCCGCGGAAGCCCGGCTTCCGCTGGCGCCAGGTTACGGAATGACGGAAACCGCCGCGATGATCACGGCCCTGCGGCCGGAGGAGTTTTTGGCGGGCCGGTGCGGATGCGGTCCGGCCCTGCCGCACGCCCGGGTGGACCTGGATGCTGACGGCATCATCCGGATCACCGCCGAGTCCTTGTTCCGCGGCTATTATCCGCACCAGCGTGCAACCGGTCGATGGGAGACGGAGGATCTGGGCCGCTTCGACGAGCATGGCGGTCTGCACGTGATTGGGCGGCGGGACGCGGTCATCATCACGGGGGGAAAAAAGGTCGCGCCTGACGAAGTCGAGGCGGCGCTGCGCGCGACCGGACAATTTGCCGACGTGGCGGTGATCGGCCTGCCGGATACGGAGTGGGGCCAGGTCCTGGCGGCGTGTTACCCAGCCGGGCCGGCGGAGCCCGATGTCTCCCTGGTCGACCGTCATCTCACCGGCCAGCTGGCGCCGCACAAGCGCCCGAAACAGTATCTGCCCATCGCGGACTGGCCGCGCAACGAGCAGGGGAAGGTCAACCGGCGCGAATTGACGACTCTGGCCTTGGCGGCCATCGGCGGGATCAGGCGGAATGGCCCCTGACCCAGGCGGCGAGGGCGGGCGGCAGGGCCTGGCGCACCCGCGACCGGGAGGAGATGCAGACGTGCTCCGTATGCACCCGCGCCGCGAGTTTTTCCGGGCGGCCAAGACGGTGCATCGCATAGTCGATGGCATAGCTGTCCGCGCCGAGAGGCGTGGCGGTCAGCGTCACGCCGACCTTGTCACCGCAGACGAGCGGGCGCAGATATTCTGCCTGGCTTTTGGAAATCGGCACCATCACGCCGTGTTCGCTGAAGAACGTTTTCAATTCCATGCCGACGGAGGCCAGCGATTCCTCGTAGGCTTCGTGACAGATGGCGAGGTAGTTGGGGAAGAACACCACGCCGGCGGCGTCCGTGTCGGCGAAGCGAATGGTGCGGTGATAGACAAACACCATGGAGGCAGTAAGACACAGAAATTCAGGAAAGGGAAGCTGTCCCCGCCGGCTTGAGGTTTCCCGTGTCTTCCATGTATTGCAGCGGAAAGGGGGCGACGCATGAACAAAAACGAAATCGCTGCGGTGCTGGACGAGATCGGCGTACTGCTGGAACTGCAGGGGGAGAACCCCTTCAAGGTGCGGGCTTATCACGCCGGGGCGCGGGTGCTGGAGACCCTGGAGGAGGATCTGGGGACGGTCATCGCCGGGGGCCGGTTGCAGACGCTCAAAGGCATTGGCGAGGCGCTGGCCAAGAAGGTCACGGAACTGCAGGCGACGGGCCGGCTGGATTTCCACGAGCAGCTGAAGGCTGCGGTCGCTCCCGGCCTGGTGGCGATGCTGGAAATTCCCGGCCTGGGCGCCCTGAAAATCAGGGCTTTGCACGAAAAGCTCGGGATCAGCTCGATGGCGGAGCTGACGGAGGCCTGCCGGGATGGGCGGGTGGCGGCGTTGGACGGTTTCGGTGAAAAAACCCAGGACAAGATCCTGTCCGGCATCCGCAACCGGGAAGCCTATGCGCAGCGGCACCTGTGGTGGGATGCTTTTGCCGTGGCCGAGCCGATTTTGCAGGGGCTGCGCGCGCTGCCGCAGGTGCAGCGGGCCGAGCACGCGGGCAGCCTGCGGCGCGGGCTGGAGACCGTGGGCGATCTTGATTTCCTCGTGGCGGCGGAGGCGTGGGCGCCGATCGTCGCATGGTTCACCGCCCGCCCGGAGGTCAGGGAGGTCACCGCGCAAGGGGAGACCAAGGCAAGCGTGCGCTTTGCCAGCGGCCTGCAGGCCGATCTGCGCATTGTGCCGCCGGCGCAATTTGTCTTCGCGCTGCATCACTTTACGGGTTCGAAGGAGCATAATGTGCAGATGCGCCAGCGGGCGCTGGGCCGCGGCTTGAGTTTGAGTGAATGGGGCCTCGTTCCGGCGGAAGGCGAGGGGACGGTCAAGGACAAGGCGGCGGCCCGGCTGAAAGGCCGGAAGGCCCAGACCGAAGGCATCCAGTCCGAGGACGCCTTGTTTGCCGCCCTCGGACTGCATCCCATTCCCCCGGAACTGCGTGAAGGGCTGGGGGAGATTGAGACAGCGGAGGCCGGCGAACTGCCGCGGCTGATCGAGGCGGCCGACCTTCGGGGGGTGTTTCACAACCATACCACCGCCTCGGACGGGCGGAATACGCTCGCCGAGATGGTGGCGGCCGCCCAGGCGCACGGCTGGGAATATCTGGGCATCGCCGATCATTCAAAGGCCAGCTACCAGGCGAACGGCCTGGATGCGGAGCGGCTGCGCAAGCAGATCGCGGAAATCGCCGCGCTCAACCGGTCGGGGCGCTTTTCGACCCATGTTTTTTCAGGAGTCGAATGCGACATTCTTCCCGACGGGCGGCTGGATCTTGACGACGACATCCTGCGCGCGCTCGATTATGTCGTCGTCTCGGTGCATTCGGCCTTCGGGCAGGGCGAGGCGGAAATGACGGCGCGCATCATCCGGGCGATCGAACACCCGTGCACCACCATGCTCGGCCACCTGACCGGCCGCCTGTTGCTGAAACGCGAGGGTTATGCGGTCGACGTGGCCAAGGTGGTCGATGCGGCTCTCGCCAACCGGGTGGCGGTCGAACTGAACGCCAACCCCCAGCGGCTCGACATGGACTGGCGGCACTGGCGCCGGGCGGGCGAGCGGGGGCTGTGCTGCATCATCAATCCCGACGCTCACGACACCGGTGGGCTCGACTATTTTCGCGCCGGCATCAATGCCGCGCGCAAAGGCTGGCTCACGGCGGAGCAGGTGCTCAATACCCGGGGTTTGAAGGCGGTGCAAAAATATCTGCGGGATGGATGATGGGCGGTGCGCCTGCGGCCCGGTCCGGCTTCGGCGCGATCAGGCACAGGTGGGAAAAGAGCAGGACCGACGCTCCCAAGCGGTCTTTCCGGGTGGGGGAAAAACCACGGATCCGCGACTTTTCGCGATGAGTGATTGGAATTAGTCAAGCCTGAAAACCTACCATAAATTAAGTGTCCGGCATGGTTGTAAGAAGTAGGCCCAACTACGCACGATGGAATACGCCTGAATCAGCCTGCTCATCAGGGGGACTCTCCCCAAGCCTTCAGACCAAGAATACCCATGGCCTATAAAAAACGGTGCCGACTCGCGCAGCCTTTTGCCAAGCCGGCGTTGGAGCTCATGCCCTCACCCCGATCCCCCGAAGACGTGGTCACCTTTCTCCGGCTTGCCGCCCATCTCGGGCTGGCCGACGGCGAAATGGTTTCCCATCTCGCGGAAATGGGTGACTTGTTTCCCAAGGAATTGCTTGGGGCCTTCAAGGCGTTTCAGGAAAGGCGGGCGTGCGATAATTGAGGCGAAGCATTTCCCAACGGCCTCCCGCCGGCGGCTGGCAGGGTTTGAAGCGCTCGGGCGGGGAATCCGGATGCCGCGGTCCGCAATCCGAGTGGGTCGGTCAGGGCTTGCCCGGGATTCTGCGTCGGCGGTTGGGTGTCACGACGGGAATCAAGGGTGGAGTCGGTGTCAGGGTGGGAAACCCGGTTTTCGCACCGCCGGAAGAAAATTGACATAAAATAATTTATTATATCTGAAATATAGCGGAGCGAATCCGTCGAACGGTTCATCCCATACTCCCCTATGCATCACAAGTCCGGCAGCCATCTCCGCAAGCGTCGGTCCGGGCGTCGTAAAATCCGGACTGGAGCCGCTCAAGCCCAAGCGAGGACGGCACGCCTGCGCCAGAAATCGCGACGGAAGAGTGCTCAGGATGCCCCCATGGATCTTCTCGAGCATATTTGCGAAATCATGGGACTGTTCCCCAGCGAAAGCGACCAGGCGCTGGCGGAGCTGGTCGGTCGGATGAATGCTGAAAAGCAAACCGGCGCGGCGACTGGAAAGAGCCGCCGCGCCGGTTTGTCCGGAGGGAAGCCGGCCCGCCGACGCTCAAGGAAGTAAGGCTGCATGGGCACGATCCGCCGCGCCTGTCTCCACTGCAGTGAATGGATCGGCCCTGTCTGGGCGCCACACCCAGTTCGGCTGTGATCCGGCAAGTTTTGCTTGGAATCGGCCTGTTGGTTGGCGATCACAGGGCATGACCGGATCCAGCACCCCGGAAGAATGGTTCGATGTGGTTGACGACAAGGATTCCGTCGTATCCCGGGCGACCAGGCGGGAGGTGCATGCGCGGGGGTTGAGGCATCGGGCGGTGCACGTGCTGGTGTTCAACCGGGCGGGGGAGCTGTTCCTGCAGAAACGCTCGCTGAGCAAGGACGTTGCCCCCGGGGCTTGGGATTCATCCGCTTCGGGCCATGTTGACGCGGGGGAAGAGTACGATGCCTGCGCGAAGCGGGAGCTGCAGGAAGAGCTGGGTCTCCATGTGGCCTCGGCGCCTCGGCGCTGGTTGCGTCTCTTGGCCTGCGACGAAACCGGCCAGGAGTTTGTCTGGGTTTACCGCCAGGAGGCGGAGGGGCCGTTCACGCTGCATCCGGAAGAGATTGAACGCGGAGGGTGGTTTCCGGTGGGCGAGGTCAACCGACTCGTCCGTGAGCAGTCCGCTGATTTCGCCAGTTCATTCCGGCTGA
>JBAZMN010000037.1:0-8535 GCA_041649735.1 Opitutaceae bacterium
AAGGCCCGAAAACCGGCGGTGTCGGCGCGGAACTGGCCGCGGGTATTATGGAACGCTTCGGCGACAGTCTTCAGGCTCCGGTCGTGCGCGTCGCGTCACCGGATGTACCGGTGCCATTCAGCCCCATCTTGGAAAATACATATCGCCCCGATGCACCGAGGATCATGCAGGCGGTGCGTCAACTTGTACAATCCTAGACCAGGAGACAGCGATGAAACGATCCAAAATCAATGCGTTAATCAACGAAGCCAAAAGTCTGTTGCATCGCAACGGCATGCGCTTACCGCCGTTTGCGTATTGGAGTCCGGCGGACTGGAAGAGCAAAGGCTCCGAGTGCGATGAAATTCGTCGCTGCGGGCTCGGCTGGGATATCACCGATTTCGGCTCAGGCGACTTTGAGCGGATCGGGCTCGTCGTGTTCACCGTGCGCAACGGGCACAAGACACTCGCCCCCTACAAAGCCAAGACTTACTGCGAGAAGATCCTCATCGTCGCTGAGGACCAGCGAACTCCGATGCATTATCATGTGTTCAAGCAGGAAGATATCATCTGCCGTTGCGGAGGTAATCTCGTCTGTCAAATCTATCCAAAAGGGCCCGACGGAAAGCTCGCCGACGGCGATGTCGAAGTTTCGCTCGATGGTGTGCGCCGGTCGGTCAAGGCTGGTACCAAACTCGTGCTGCGGCCTGGTGAATCAATCACACTGAGTCCGTTCGTGTATCACGAGTTCTGGGCTGAGGCAGGCACGGGAACGTCCATCGTAGGCGAAGTTTCGAAGGTTAACGACGATGCGACGGATAATTTTTTCCTCAATGCTCTCGGGCGCTTTCCCAAAATCGAGGAGGACGAACCGCCGGCGCATTTGCTCTGTACGGAATATTGAGGGAAATGGCACGCATTCAGACCGGGACTCGCCCAGGTCGGCAAAGCAGTGAGGGCCCCAGGCGCGATTAAGATGGGAAAAATGCGGGTTGCCCAAGGGTGTAAGTTAGAAACGAGATGCGATCACAATCTAAAAAAGGACTTATATGGCTGACACTGATGCAGTAAAAGAAGCGAAGAAATTCTATGAAGATGTCCCGATGGAAACTCCAGGATTTTTCCTGAAGGGCGCGGGTTCATTGGATTGGGGAATGAAAAACCGGCTGGCCCGGATTTTTAATCCCCAAACCGCGCGGACGGTGATGCTGGCGATCGACCACGGATATTTCCAGGGTCCGACCACCGGTTTGGAACGCGTGGACCTCAGCATCGTTCCGCTGATGCCGATGGCTGATGCACTGATGCTGACGCGTGGCATACTGCGGACAACCGTGCCGCCCAGCTTGACCAAACCGATCGTTATGCGAAGCAGCGGCGGACCGAGCATTCTGAAGGAGCTCTCCAATGAGGAGCTTGCCGTGGACATTGAGGATGCGATCCGCATGAACGTGTCGGCGGTGACGCTCCAAGTGTTCATCGGTGGTGAATACGAGACGCGCAGCGTCCACAACATGACGCGGCTGATCGACATGGGGATGCGCTACGGCATCCCCACCATGGCCGTCACTGCCGTGGGCAAGGCCATGACACGGGATGCCCAGTATCTGCGATTGGCTTGCCGGATCTGTGCGGAGTTGGGCGCGCAAATCGTGAAAACTTACTACTGTCCCGAAGGCTTCGAAACGGTGACGGCATCATGCCCCGTACCGATCGTGATGGCGGGCGGGAAGAAGCTGCCCGAATTGGAGGCGTTGACGATGGCATATAATGCCATTAGCCGCGGCGCGGCGGGGGTGGATATGGGACGCAACATCTTTCAGAGCGAGGCGCCAAAGGCGATGATGGAAGCGGTCCATAAGGTCGTGCATAAAAACCTGAAACCTGCGGAAGCTTACGATCTGTACCAAACGCTAAAGAATAAAGCGTCACAGAAAACGGCCTCCCGTGCCTAATCGGCAACTATTTGATCAGCTCCGCGCTGCGGCTCCCCAGATCAGTGTGGGCGTGCTTACTGCGGATTGGATGTCGCTGGGCTCGGAGTTGAAATTACTCGAAAACGCAGGCGTCAGTCTCCTGCATTTCGATGTGATGGACGGATGTTTTTGCCCGGCGATGACGCTGGGCGCACCCCTGATCAAGGGTGCAAAAACGCCCTTGCTCAAGGATGTGCACCTCATGATCGACGAGCCGTTGTCCAAGGTGGACAGCTTTGTCGCCGCTGGGGCAGATATCATCACCGTCCATGCAGAATCAACCCGCCACGTTCATCGCCTGCTGCAGGTGCTGGGGAAAGCGCCCAATGTCAACGATGCCAATCGTGGCCTCATCCGTGGCTTGGCCGTGAATCCGGGAACGCCGCTGGAGTCGATCGAACCCCTGCTTGGTGAGCTCGAGCTGGTCCTGCTGCTGGCGGTGAACCCGGGGTGGGGCGGTCAGCAGTTCATCCCTTCGACGCGCGCGCGGCTCGCGCGGCTCAGGCAGATGACGGGTGATACCATTTTGCTCGGTGTCGATGGCGGTATCACCCGGGACAACGTCGCGGAGGTGGCTCAGATGGGCGCGGACATCATTGTGACTGGCAGTGCGGTATTCGACGGCAAAGCGCCGCTCGAGAATATCAGGTTCATGATGAACGCGATTGGGAATAAATAACTTTTGGAGAGATCGAACAACGGTCGGATTCCGTGGAGAAAGGATATCTATGACACATAAGGAGAGGCTTCTTACCGCCATTAATCATGAGGAACCCGACCGGGTTCCCCTCTGCGCGTGGTATACCCCCGAAGCGGAAAAAAAATTATTACACCACTTCGGAATCAATTCAGAAAAGACCGAAACCTACAAGTCGGCCGGTGGGCCCCTTCCTATCATGATGGAGCACGATTTTCTCATATCGTGGATCGGGCCATGCACCAGTTACTATGCCGATCCGCATGATGAATATACCGATGAGTGGGGCATCGGTTGGAAGTGGTTTAAGAATGCTGCGGGTGGTACGTACACAGAAATGGTGAGACATCCGCTTGCGGATATCAAGGATCCTGCGGAGTATAAGATGCCTGATTTTTCGCGGGAAGATCGCTACGAGGGCGTCAAGAAGCTCATCGCCGAATACGGGGGCGAGTATGGGATCATGGGCGGAGCCGCCTGCACGCTGTTTGAGCTGGCGTGGTATTTGCGGGGGATGGAGCAGCTCCTGATGGACATGATGGCCGAACAGGATTTTGTGAATGCACTGCTTGATGACCTGGTGCGGTGGATTGATGTCGCCGGCTCAAAAATGGTCTCCCTTGGTGTTGATATCATCTGGATCGGCGACGACTTTGGGACACAGGACCGGATGTTGATCGCACCTCAGGTGTTTCGAGAGTTTTTCAAGCCCCGTTATGCAAAGTTGTTTGCAAAATGGAAGGCCATCAATCCCCGGGTGAAAATCGCCTTTCATTCTGATGGTAACATCTACCCGATTCTGGGCGACCTCGTGGAGATCGGACTGGATATTCTGAATCCCATCCAACCAAAGTCGATGGATCCCGCGCAGGTCAAAAAAGACTTTGGGAAACATCTCACCCTCTGGGGGACGGTGGACGTGCAAGAGGTCCTTCCGTTTGGGACGGCCGCGGATGTTGTCAACGAGGTCAAATTGCGATTGCGGACCGCGGGCAAGGGGGGAGGGCTGATGATTGCCCCGGCGCACAATATCCAACCGGATACTCCGGTCGAAAACATCCTCGCTTTTTATGAGACCGCGAAAAAATATGGCCGCTATCCGCTTCGGGGAGTGTGAGGCCCATCGGTGGAATTGCCAAAGGAAACAGGCATGCGGTGGGCATCGGGATGGACTGAGACCTGAGACCCATGAATGGGAGTGGTCCCCTTTATGGTCAGTAGCCTATTGCGCCTCGTAGACAAGGTTTATACTAGCACCAGCAACCCATGAAGAGTCTTTGGAACGATCAGGAAGCGGCGCAACATATCAGCGATCTCGAACAGAGAGTGTACACCTCGCGTTTGTTGGGGAGAGATCAGTCGCTTGTGCTCCACGGGGGCGGAAATACATCGGTCAAAATCCGCGAGAAGAATATCTTCGGCGAGGAAGAAGATATCCTCTACATCAAGGGCAGCGGATGGGATTTGGCAACCATTGAGCCGGCAGGTTTCTCACCCTGTCGGTTGAAGCATCTGCTCCGCCTGCCCCGGCTCGCTACGCTCTCTGACACGCAGATGGTGAGCGAATTCAAGCGTAGTCTGACTAACCCCGCCGCACCGATGCCCTCGGTCGAGGCGATCCTACACGCCATCTTGCCCGCCAAGTTCGTGGATCATACTCATGCCGATGCGCTCCTCTCGGTTATGAACACCCCGAACGGAGTGGAGCGCATTCGGGAGATATATGGCGATCGGGTTGTGATCGTGCCTTATGTGATGCCCGGCTTTAAGCTGGCCCGCTTGTGTGCGGAGTTGTTTCCGAAACATGCCACGGCAAGGACGGTGGGCATGGTGCTGATGAATCACGGGCTCTTCACCTACGCTGAAACGGCCAAGGTCGCTTATGAATTGATGATCGAATTGGTTAATCGCGCCGAGGAGTACCTCGTCCGGCATAACGCGTGGGAAATGCATTTGCCGTCGCCGGCAGAGCCCCAGCGCCCGGCGCGCCTTGCGACCGCGGCGTTGCGCCGGACGGTGTCTGTTGCGGCCGGCGCGCCGATGATCCTGACGACACATTCTGATGCGCGGGGGCTTGGCTTTGCCCAGCATCGCGATGTGCATAAACTCTCCCAAGAGGGCGCGGCGACGCCTGATCACGTGATTCGCACCAAGCGTGTGCCGATGCTGGGGCGCGACGTGGAAGCATTTTGCCAGGCTTACAGGCAGTATTTCCAAGCACATGCGACGGGAGGCCGGCTGGCGATGGTTGACCCCGCACCCCGTGTGATTCTTGACCGGGAACTGGGGCTCTGCACGGCTGGCCGCAAAGTGAGAGATGCGGCTATCGCCGGCGATATTTATTGTCACACGATCGATATCATCCTGCGCGCCGAGGCGCTGGGCGGCTGGCGGGCTTTGCCGTCACAGGATATGTTCGACATGGAATACTGGGAGTTGCAGCAGGCGAAGCTGGCCCGGTCGGGCAGGCCGCTGATGTTCACCGGTGAAGTGGCGCTGGTGACGGGTGCGGCTTCGGGCATTGGCAAGGCATGTGTCGATTCATTGCTGGCGCGTGGGGCGGCGGTGGTCGGGTTGGATGTCAATGCGGATATCGTTCATCTTCACGCCCGGTCCGATTTTCGAGGCATTGTCTGTAATCTGACGAAAGAAGCCGACTTGACTGCTGCGCTTGAAGAGACGGTGCGAGCATTCGGGGGGCTCGATATGCTGGTTTTGAACGCGGGGATTTTTCCCAAGGGATGTCCGATTGCGGAGATGAATACCGACTTATGGCGTAAGGTCATGAGCATAAACCTTGATGCCAACCTCATGCTGTTGCGCGAGTGCCATCCACTCTTAAAACTTGCCCCTGGCGGCGGGCGCGTGGTCGTCATCGGCTCGAAGAACGTTCCCGCGCCTGGTCCCGGGGTGGCGGCATATTCGGCGTCAAAAGCCGCGGTCAACCAGTTGGTCCGAGTCGCGGCGCTCGAGTGGGGACAGGATCGGATCCGCATCAACTCCATCCATCCGAACATGGTCTTTGATACGGCGATCTGGACTCCTGAGGTGCTGGAATCGCGGGCGAAGCATTACGGTCTGACTGTCGAAGAGTACAAGACCAACAATGTCCTCAAAGTCGAAGTCGCAAGCCGCGACGTGGCCGAACTTGCCGCCGAGATGTGTGGCCCGCTGTTCGCCAAGACGACCGCTGCTCAAGTCCCCGTCGATGGTGGGAATGAGAGGGTGATTTGAAGGCAACCAAACGTCGCGTGTAACCTTGGATTACCGATCCGTTGAGATCAGAGTGTCGAGGGCACACGCCGGGACCAGACTGAACCGATCCCGGCATTGACTTCCTGTACCCGGCGCTTCGCACTACCGGCTGCTTGGTCGTTAGGGAGCAGCCATTTTAAGCGTCTGGTGCTTCAACTAATGCAGGTTGGAAGTTTGCCGAGCGCAGCATCGGCCACTCTCAGTGCCGCCACCACGCGTAGCAACAAGTCTCTTCAGTCACCTGAGATTATGGGTTTTCCTGCCCACCAAGTGGGATCGCTCTTCTGATGGCCCTCAATGCATTATGCGGCTATCAGTAAAGAACGATTTCTCCAGATCCTCCAGCGTTTTGCCCTTGGTTTCAGGAAGAAATGCAAAGACAAAAATAAAACACAGTAAACACATGAAGGCAAAGACGTAAAAAGTAACATTGCCCAACGCTGCGAGCATGGAGGGAAACAGGAGTGAGATCAGGTAGTTGCCGCACCAGAGAACCACGACCGAAAGCGAAGCCGCCGTGCCTCTGATCCGAGTCGGGAAGATTTCTGAAACGACCACAAAATAAACTCCACCCATGCCGACACTGAAGAAGGAGACATAGGCCAGAATACAGGCCAGTAATCCCCATCCGGAACCTCCTGCGCTCGTGAAGAAGAATCCCAACAACACCAAAGCAATCCCCATCCCGGCAGATCCGAGCATCATTATTGGCCGCCGGCCCAAACGGTCCACCAGGCACATAGCCCCCATGGTGAATATCAGCATTACCAAGCCGATGATGACCGAGTGGCTTAAAGCTTTGCTCGTGCTCACGCCCGCGGTTGTGAAGATCGTCGGCGCATAATACATCACGATATTAATGCCGGTTATGGCTTGGAAGAATGCGAGGATAACGGCCATGATCACCGTGCCACGCAGGCCCTTCTGAAAGAGGTCAGCCAATTTGGCCTGATGCTGCGACAGTGAGGCTTGAATCTCCTGTTTCTCGGCTTCCACCACGTCGGCACCATGCAGCTTCTGCAGGACCTTCCGGGCAGCCTCCGCGCGCCCTTTTTTGAACAACCAGCGGGGGCTTTCGGGGATCACGAAACTCAGTATGAAGAAGATCGCGGCCGGTATCGCGGAGGCGCCGAGCATGATGCGCCACCCAACGTCAGCCAGCCATTGATCGTTCCCCCAGGATCCGATCCAAGCATTGACCATATATGACAGCAACATGCCGACAAGAATTCCGATCTGATTCAATAGAACCATGGCACCGCGAATTTTCGGTGGAGCGATTTCAGCTATATAAACCGGCACCAGAAGGGATGCAAATCCTATGCCGACGCCTCCAACTATTCTTGCGATCACCAATTCCGTCTCGGAACGGGATAGGTAGCACCAGATTCCCGAAATGAGGAACAAGAACGCGGAAAAAGCCAAAACCGTCCGCCTTCCCGCCCAATCGGTGATTGGACCGGCCAGCACGACTCCGGCTACGCTCCCGATCAAAGCGCTTCCGACCACCCAGCCCAGCCTGAGCGGATCTAGGGCAAAGTGGGTTCGCAGGGCATCGACTGTTCCGGAGACGACGGCAGTATCATATCCAAATAGCAGCGCGCCCACGGCGGCGACGACGCTGACAAAAAGAATATACGGTTTAGTAGTCATTATCTAGACAGGTTGTTTTATCGTGGGGTTTCCTAGCGTTGGTAGTGAAATGGGTGCGGATTGTGCGGGGGCAGGCTCTGTCTCTGTCAGCGTGATGCGTCAGCCGGTTCGTCCGGCGCCAGCTGGCCGGAACCGCGACGAGTGCACCGTCACCGACTGGCGGCTCGGGTGCCGGCGTCGTGGTATGCCGGCAGGCCACACCAAGATCTCCTTTAGCCACAGCCGCCCAATATCGGGGTGTGGAGGGTTGTATGCGCATGGACTTCTCGGCGAAAATCAAACTCTGGCGCCTTTTCGGATTTCAGGGCAGCCCTCTGCGACAACGTGCTGCCTGGTCAGCAAATCATGGGCTGCTTCGCCGCCCGACCGTGGCCGACAGGATTCTCACCGATCCAACGTTCATCGGCAGGCTCAGAAGCAGGTTGATAGCGTGAATCAGTGGAAATTCGGAAATAGGGTGTTTGATTATCAAGGCTGGCATGCACGGTTTTCATTCCGAAGATGAGGATGTCACCCATGCGATACTCCGCGCTTAGCCAGCGCCCGCCGAGGTGTTCACTCAAACTAGAAGGGTTGTTCGATAGTACGCCTCCCCATGTCCAAGGGATCTCGCCAGACTTGATTTTCTCAGCTTCCGGGCGGTTTTCGCAGTATTTATCGACATCACGGCTCAAATAATTTTTCAACACCTGCTCCCGTTTATGCGAGGTTTCCAATATCATCAGCCCACCAATGTCATACGAAATGTCCCCATACGGCACCCACAACGTGCACAGACGAGAACTGCCGCGTCCCATATATACAATATCGCAATGAGGATCCGTACCGAAGCCTTTTCCCATCGTGCGCACCCAGGTGAAATCAAAATGCCGGACACTCTCGCTAAAAAAGCCTTCAAATAGACGGATGAGCCTACCGGAATAAAGGATCCGCTGCATGGTTTTATTACTCTTCGCAATGGAGTTCATGTATTCC
>JBAZMN010000038.1:0-8484 GCA_041649735.1 Opitutaceae bacterium
ACCTTTGCGGCGGTGGGGAAGGCGGCGCGGGAAGGGTTCAATGCGTCCGGGAGCAACGCCGCCATTGCCTTTGCCGGGAAATCCCGCTTGGTGATGGCCCAGGCTTTTACCCATGAATCCGAAGGATTATCTCGCTTCCCTGTTTTCCCTGAACGGCCGGGTGGCTGTTGTCATTGGTGGCACCGGCGAACTGTGCGGCGCCATGGCCGAGGGCCTGGCGGCGGCGGGCGCGGAGGTCGTCCTCGTCGGGCGCAATGAAGAAAAGGCCAGGACGCGGCTCGCCAAGCTGGCGGCTTTGGGCGGCAAGGGCTGGTTTCATGCGGCGGAGGCGACGGATCGCGCACAACTTGATCGCCTGCTGGAAACGGTGCTCAAGCAGTCGGGCCGCGTCGATATCGTCGTCAACGGCGCCGGCGTCAATTCGCCCACGCCGTTCCTCGACATCACCGAGGAGGAGTTCGATCGCATCATGCGGGTGAACGTAAAGGGGGTGTTTCTGGGCTGCCAGGTGTTCGGCCGGCACCTGGTCGAGCGCGGGGAGGGCGGGTCGATCATCAATCTCGGCTCGATGTCGGGGTTGGTACCCCTGTCCCGCGTTTTCACCTATTCGGCGACCAAGGCGGCGGTGCACAACCTGAGCAAGAACCTGGCGCGGGAGTGGGCGCCCAAGAACGTCCGCGTCAACGTGCTGGTCCCCGGTTTTTTCCCGGCGGAGCAGAATCGCAAGGTGCTCACTCCCGACCGGGTGGCCCGCATTATGGGGCACACGCCGATGCAGCGCTTCGGTGAAGCGCGGGAGTTGATCGGCGCCACGCTCTTGCTGGCCGGCGCGGGTGGTTCGTTCATCACGGGAGCCGAAATCGTCGTCGATGGCGGCTATCACGCGATGACCATCTAGCCGGCGGGGAAGGCCGGCATTGGAACGGAGCGCGGCCGGAAAAAACGGGGGGTCCGTGAGCCCCGATGGGGTATGGGGCATGCGCGGATCCTCGCTGTACAGTCCCCACACCGGTCATGCGATGCCTATAATGTCAGGCAGGGCAGCGGAGAATTTAAGCCAGGCAATCCTGATTTATATCAAATCAACGGGCAGTGATACCGGCCTGTGAACGGGTTTTCCGGAAAATCATTCAGTCTTTCATCTATATTACGCAAGTCATTCATAGTAAATTTATTATTGCATAACTATCCAGGCCCAGCTACGGAACAATTCATCGTTATGGCTCGCGGCCGATGGTTTATTTTTCGATAAATCGTGACAGATACTGGAATGCAGGATTGTCTATAGTTGCAGCGGTAATCCTATTAAACATCATATGCTCACGGTGAATAAAATAAAACAACTGGCTGATTATCAGGACAAGATTGTCGAATTGCAGAAGAAGATTGAAAAGGAGCGGGCCAAGGAATTGGCACGCCTGCCTGAGAAATATGGCTATCAAAGCGTCAACGAATTGATCAAAGCCATCCGAGAGGCAGCAGGAACGGGCGGCAAACGTCGCGGGCGCAAGATCCTGCGCCGGCGCAAGCGGACCCGCATCACGGCCGAAATGAAGGACAAGATCAAGGGAGCCATTCAGGCTGGCAAGTCCGGCATCCAGATCGCCCAGGATTTCGGTATCTCATTGCCCAGTGTATACAATATCAAAAAGGCGTTCGGTCTCGTGAAGTCCCGGAAAAAGAAATAAGATCTCCCCAAAGTGGTTTTCAGGCCTTCGCTCCGGCGGAGGCCTTTTTGTTTGCCGGCTTGTCGTGCGGGGCCGCGCCGGCAAGGCTCCTGCCCGCATGTCCCACGAGTACATCCAGGCCAACACCGACGGACGGCTGCACGACGCGCAGGAGGCGTCGATCGCGCCGCTCAACCGCGGATTTCTCTATGGCGACGCCATCTACGAAGTCTGGCGCACCTACCACGGCGTCATCTTCGCCTGGGAGGAACATTGGGCGCGGTTGCTGAATTCCGCCGCGGCCCTGGGCTTGACGCCACCGTTGAGCCGGGAGCGTCTCCTCGGGGAAATCCGGCGCACGGTTCATGAGTTTCGACGGCATCGCCGCAGTCCGGACGATGTCTATGTGCGGCTCCAGATCACGCGCGGCGGAGGCCCGATCGGATTGGATCCGGCCCTGGCAGAGCGTACGGACTATGTCCTGCTGGTGCAGAGCAACCGGGAGTTTCCACCGGAAAAGATGCGGACCGGCCTGAAGCTGTCGCTGGCGCAGGGGCTGCGCCGCAACGACCGGCGTACGCTCGATCCGGCGTGGAAGACCGGCAACTACCTCAACAATCTGCTCTGTCTGCGGGAGGCGAGGGCCCGCGGGGCCGACGAGGTCGTCATGACCAATCTGGAGGGCGAGATTACCGAGGCCGCCGTGTCGAATGTTCATTTCGTCCGCGAAGGCGTGGTGCTGACACCGGCGTTGGGCAGTGGCCTGCTGGCGGGCGTGACCCGGCGGCTGTTGATCGAAAAAATCGCGCCGGTGTCGGGTGTAATGTTGCGTGAGATCAGACTAAGGCCATCCGCCTTGCCGGAAATGCAGGAGTGTTTTCTGACCTCGAGCACCAAGGATCTGGCGCCGGTGGCGGAGATTGATGGGCATCGTTTTCAAGTCGGACCGACCTCGGTGACGGCGCGGCTGAAAGCGGCCTTTGCGGAGTATGCGCTCGGCTATGCCCGGGCGCATCCGGAGCTAAAGGTATTGTAATCCGGCCGCCGGCTTTGGGGGAGACCAGCCGGCGCGGCATCCGGCGTCAGTAACGCCGCATCTGTGGATCGATGCGCTCCGCCCAGGCATCAATGCCGCCGGCGACATTGCTGACCGTGGGAAATCCGCGGGCCCGCAGCTGCTCGGCGACATGGCGGCTGCGGCTGCCGTGATGACAGAGGACAAGGATGTGCCGGTCGCGCGGCAGTTCGCCGAGCCGTTCGGAAATCGCCCGCATGGGAATATGCCGGCTGCCTTCAATCCGGCAGATCCGGGTTTCGTAGGGTTCGCGCACGTCGAGCAGCAGAACCTGGCCGTCCGGCGTCTCGAACAAACGGCGGACGTCCTCGACCGAAAGTTCCGGGATTCCCCCGTGATCGGATCCGGTGCTGCCGGCCGCGGGGGCCGTGCAGTGAAAATCGTAGGCCGCGGCATCGATTTGCAGGATGCGCGGATCGCTGCCGCAGAGGGGACACTGGCCGTCGCGCCGGAGATTGAGCGTGCGGATCTGCTGGGCGAGCGCATCAAAGACCAGCAGCCGGCCGCGCAAGGGCTGGCCGATGCCGAGCAGGTATTTGATCGCCTCCATCGCCTGCAGGCTGCCGATCACCCCGCACAATGCGCCGAACACCCCCGCCTCGCCGCAATTGGGCACGCTCCCGGGCGGGGGCGGCTCCGGAAAGAGGCAGCGGTAGCAGGGGCCGTCCCGGGATGGATCGAACACCGATACCTGCCCCTCAAACTTGAAGATGCTGCCGTAGACCAGCGGCCGCCGGGCAAAAAAGGCCGCATCGTTGTTCAAATAACGGGTGGGAAAATTGTCCGTCCCGTCGACGATCAGATCATAGGCGGAGAACAGCGCCACGGCGCTGGCCGGGGTGACGCCGTCGCGGTGAAGCTGCACCCGGATGTGCGGATTCAGGGCGGTAAGCCGCTGTGCGGCCGATTCGACCTTGGGCCGGCCGATGGCCGGCGTGTCGTGCAGGATCTGCCGCTGCAGGTTGTGCTCCTCGACCCGGTCGAGATCCGCCAGTCCGAGCGTTCCGATGCCCGCGGCAGCCAGGTAAAGCGCCGCCGGGCTGCCCAAACCTCCGGCGCCGACTACGAGGACCCGCGCCGCCGCCAGCTTGCGCTGCCCCTCGATGCCAACCTCGTCCAGCAGCACATGACGGCTGTAACGGCTGAGTTCTGCCGGCGAGAGATTGGGAAGGGCGGCGGGCATGACGGAGGACGCTGTTAAGTGCGTCGAAACCCCTGTTTTCGCAACTGCATTTGCGCCTCGACGGGCCGCATGGCGGCGGTTTCATCCTTCCTGATGGCTTGTCGACACATCGTGCTCTCCACGAAAAGTCCGAAAGGGTGTTGTCAGCGATTTGATCGCAAGCCGTTCTGACACATGCGTTGCCTCGGCCTTGATTATGGAGAAAAACGCCTCGGCCTGAGCTACGGCGACGAACTCGGCGTAGCGACGCCGCTGCCGGCCCTGACCGATGCTTCGCCGGAGATCAGGCTGGAAAAGCTCGCCGCCGTGATCCGCCAGCGGCGTGTCACCGATCTGGTGCTCGGCCATCCGCTCAACATGGATGATACCGCCGGCTTCAAGGCGAAGGAGGCCGAAGCCTTTGCTGCCCGCCTCCAGGCGGCCTTCGGCCTGCCGGTCCACCTGATCGACGAACGGTTGACCTCGTATGAGGCCGAACAGTCGATTCCCAAGGCGAAACGGCGGGCGTTGCGGGCCTTGGGTCTGGTCGATTCCCGCGCCGCCTGCCTCATTCTCCAGGATTTCTTGAACCAGCGCTTTCCGCCGGCGGAAGCGTGAACCACAGATCACGGATGACCACGCCTTCCCTGAACGATCCATCCCTCCAGCGCTGGAAGTGTGTCTGCGCCTACGACGGCCGGGGCTTCAGCGGCTGGCAGAGTCAGCCTGATGGCAATGCGGTGCAGGATGTCATCGAACGCCGCCTCGGGTGGATGCTGGGCCGCGCAGTGCGCATTCACGGCAGCGGCCGCACGGACGCCGGGGTGCACGCGCTCGGACAGGTATTTCATTTCGACGCGGCCTGGAAACATGGCGCGGCCAAACTGTTGGCGGCCTTCCGCGCCGGATTGCCCGCCACCATCCAGGTGCGGTCGGCGCGCCGCGTGGCTAGCGCATTCCATGCGCGCTTCTCGGCCACCGGTAAAATCTATTTCTACCAGCTGCATCTGGGCGGGCCGGCCGATCCTTTTCTCCATCCGTTCTGCTGGTCGATCCTCCAGCCGCTGGACATCGCGGCGATGCGGGCGGCGGCGCACCGCCTCATCGGGCGTCACGATTTCCGGGCGTTTTCGGCCTTCAACGGCGTCGAAAAAGAGGACACCGTCCGGCAGCTGCGCCGCCTCGACGTGACCGGTCGGGGCGCGCGACTCCGCCTCACTGCGGAAGCCGACGGTTTTCTTTACAAGATGGTGCGCAGCCTGGTTGGCACGCTTGTGGCCGTGGGGCAGGGGAAGCTGACTCCGGCCCGGGTCGAGGAGATTTTGCACTCCGTCCGCCGCACGCCTGCCGTCCAGACCGCACCCGCCCAGGGACTCTTCCTCGCCCGGGTGCTTTACTAGGACATGGCCCTCCCCGGCAAGCTTGGCGGACTCTGGCGCGCGGCGGGTGACCTCGTGTTTCCGCCGGTGTGCGTGCATTGCGGCGGACTGGTCGAAGGCGGCGGCCTGCGGCATCTGTGCATCCGGTGCGAGCCGCTGCTGGCCTTCGTGCAGCCGCCGCACTGTCACCTGTGCGGGCATCCCTTCTACGGCGAAGCGCAGGGTGAGCGGTTGTGTCCGCACTGCGCGGAGCTTGAACCGGCCTTCCGCGAAGGCCGCACCTGCGTGCTGCTGAAGGGGCCCGCGCGCTCGCTCGTGCATGCGCTCAAGTATCATCGCGCCCTTTATGTGCTGGAAGACATCACCACCCTGATCCGCACCACGCCGGGTCTGACCGATTATTTGCGCGGCGGGGTGCTGGTGCCGGTGCCGTTGCACCCGCGCAAGGAGCGCGAGCGCGGCTACAACCAGAGCCGGCTCCTTGCCGCATGCTTCGCGGCGGCGGCGGGCCCGGGCTTGCGGGTGGAGGAGCCGCTGCGCCGCGTCGTCGACACGCCGACGCAGACCGCGTTCGACCGGCGCACCCGGCAGGCCAATCTGAAAAATGCCTTTGCCTTGCGCTCGCGTGCTGCCATAACCCCCACCGATCATTACGTCCTCATCGATGATGTCTTCACGACGGGTTCCACCCTCAACGCCTGCGCCTCCGTGCTCCGCCGCGCCGGCTGTCTGAATCTCGACGTGCTCACCTTTGGTCACGGCTGACCTTCATTTATGGTGCATTTCAACAAGCCCCAGTATCCCACCGTCACTCCGAAAAAGAAGGACATTCCCAAGGGGGTTTGGGTGAAATGTCCGCTTTCGGGTGAGATTGTCTTCAACAAGGACCTCGAGGCCAACCAGATGGTGGTGCCGAACAGCGGCTACCATTTCCGCATCAGCGCGCGGGAGCGGCTCAAGAACCTCCTCGACGCCGAGACATTTCAGGAGCTCGCCGCCGAGGTGCGGGCCGCCAACCCGCTGGCCTTCGTGGATTCGCAGCCGTATCCGGACCGGCTCCGGAAATATGAAAAGGAAAGCGGCTTGAACGAGGCGGTCGTCTGCGGCACGGGGAAGATCCATGGCATTCCCGTGGCCCTGGCGGTGATGGATTTCCGCTTCTGCGGCGGCTCGATGGGCGGGGCGACGGGCGAGAAAATCACGCGGGCCATCGAGACGGCGGTGCAGGAGAAGATCCCCTGCCTGATTTTCAGCGCCGCGGGCGGCGCGCGCATGCAGGAGGGCATCTTCTCGCTGATGCAGATGGCCAAGACCAGCGCGGCGCTGGGCCGGCTTGCCGCGGCCAGGCTTCCCTTCATCTCCATTCTCACCGATCCGACCACGGGCGGTGTCACGGCCAGCTTTGCCACGCTTGGCGACGTCATCCTCGCCGAGCCGGGCGCCTTGATCGGCTTTGCCGGCGCCGTGGTGATCAAGGAGACGACCAAGCAGACGCTGCCGGCGGGTTTCCAGCGGGCCGAGTTCCTCCTCAAGCACGGCCTCGTCGACCAGATTGTCAGCCGGCTCGAGATGCGCGACCGGCTGCGGGATATCCTGCGGGCGCTGTTCGTGAAGAAAAAGCCCGCGGCGGGCAAGGCCGCCTGATGATCCGCCGCGCCGCGACGGCGTGACACGGGCACGCCGAGCGGCTGGACTCGCGCACTTTCATGTCAACGTCCGGGACATTCACCGGTTACGCGCCGGTGCAGGAGTATCTTTTCAGCCTCAAGGCGAAGGGGCTGAAGTTTGGCGTCGATCGGATGCGGGTTTTCGTCGAGGCCCTCGGCCACCCGGAGCGCCGCTATCCGGTCATTCATGTCGCCGGCACGAACGGCAAGGGCTCGGTCGCGGCGATGCTCGACGCCATCCTGCATACGGCCGGCTGGCGCACCGGGCTCTACACCTCGCCGCATCTCGTCAAGCTCGGTGAGCGGGTGCAGGTCAACCGCCGGCTGCTGGAGGAGCCGGAGATCATCGCCTACGTGAACGAACTGCGGCCCGTGGCCGAACAGCCGGCGCGGTTCAGCGCCGAGGATCATCCCAGCTTCTTTGAATTCATGACGGCCATGGCCTTTCTGCAATTCGCGCGCCGCCAGGCCGACGTGGCGGTGATCGAGGTGGGGCTGGGCGGACGGCTGGATGCGACCAACGTTGTACGGCCCGAGGTGACGGCGATCACGTCGATCGGGTTCGATCACTGTGAGATGCTGGGCGACCGGCTGGAACTGATCGCGGCCGAGAAAGCGGGCATCATCAAGCCGGGCCGGCCGGTCGTTCTCGGCCGCATGCCGGCGGTGGCCGAGGAGGTCATCCGGACCATCGCGGCGGAGCGGAGCGCGCCGGTGGTCTCGGTGCGGGAGGAGTTCGGCACCGAGATCGGCCGCTACCCGCGGACAAACCTCGAGTGCGACTACCAGCGCTGGAACGCCGCGACAGCCACGCTCGTAGCCCGGCAGTTGCCCGCGCGCTGGCAGCTGACGGACGACGTCATCAATCGCGGTCTCCTGCATGCCAGCTGGCCGGGCCGCTGGCAGCGGATGACGGTCGGCGGCCGGCCGCTCATCCTCGACGCCTCACACAATCCCGAAGGGGCGGAGGTGCTCGACGCCAATCTGACCAAGCTCGCGGCCGCGACCGGCCGGAAACCGGTCATCATGACCGGCGCGCTCGGCGAGTACCGCGCCCGGGCGCTGCTCGAGGTGATTGCCCGGCATGCCCGCGAAATCCACCTGGCGATTCCGCACCAGGCCCGTGCCTGCGGCTACGAGGAACTGGAGCATTGCCTGCCCGCGGCTTTTGCCGGCCGGGTCGCACGCACGACCGTCGATGCCGTGTTCCCGGGGCCGGATCGTTGCACCATCGGCGGGGCGGACGACATCGTGGTGGTCACCGGTTCCATCTATTTGATCGGCGAGGTCTTCGAGCGACTCGAGCCCGGCCGTGGCGCCGGCGAGGGGCATTTGCAGGATTTCTAAGCCAACAGCGGCAATCGTAGCCAAATTCGTGAGAATTTGGCATCTTGAGGACGGGATCGCCTTGGCGCGCCGGAGCCTTTCGGGCGTAGGCGGCCTGATCCTGCCCGCTTCAGGGCGCCAGTTTGACCAACTCCACGGTTGGCGGCACGTCCTTGATGATCTGGGCCGGCAGGGGGCCGACGCCGAG
>JBAZMN010000039.1:0-8478 GCA_041649735.1 Opitutaceae bacterium
GACCTGTGGACCAAGGCCATCAATGCGCAGCCCGACACCACGACCGTCACCTGGAAGTATGTCGGCACATTGACCGAGACGGGAACGAGCGATGTTTCCACCATTGTCTTCAGCGCCGGAGCCGGGGTGAAACTCGCCCTTTCATCGCCCAACGGGGCCGGCATCACCTATGTGCTGGCCAAGGCCGATGCGGAACGCTTTGAGGATGCCCTCAAACAGGTGAAGGCCTTCCTCGCATCGCCGGCGTCCGGTTGATCGCGGGCGCCATCAGCGATGGAGGCGCGACGCCCACGTCGCGTGACGCGCATCCGTCCCATGGGGCGTTGCCGCGGCTTGAGGAATGATGCAGCCGGGGCCGCCTTGGCTCGGCGAAGCGCGGCGCGGCGATGCCCGCCAGGTAGCCAAACTCGTGAGAGTTTGGATCGAACAGCCCGTCCAAAGCCTCACGGCTTTGGCGACAAAATCTTCAGCCGATTGTGAGGCAGGTGATCGGTCCTCTGTCACCCTCCTTCGCCGAGGCGATCATGGATGTCGCGAGCACCGATCCGCTGTCGCTTCAGGCGAAGACCGGACCTCGTGCCTACTCTGCCGGACAGCAGGGCATGGTTTCGTTTCAGCGCCGCTCCATCCGCCGGAACAGCCAGAGTCCGATCGCGAGGAAGATCAGGTTCGGCATCCACAGCAGCAGGTCGGGCCGCAGTTCCGGATGCTGGTCGAGCCAGCCGACGGTGATGGTGAGAAAGTAGTAGCCCATCGCCAGCGCCAGGGCGAGGCCCAGGTTGGCCGACGTCTCCCGGCGCGAAACCTTGATGCCCAGCGGCACGCCGATGAGCGCAAAGGAGAACACGGCGAACGCCGTGCTGAACTTGTCCTGGACCACCATCTGCAGCCTCAGGCGGTCCAGCGCGCGCTGCCGCTGCTCCGCCGGCGGCGCCGGCTCTTCCAGCCGGCGCCACTCCGCCAGCAGATCCGGATACGTGTACCACTGGAGTTTGCGATGGAAGGTGTTCTTGCCGAACAGCCGCTCGAGCGAGAGGCGCACGCTGGTGCGCTCGAAACTCATTGAAGGCGGCGGCGCCGAAAAATCCTCGGGGTTCTTCTGGTCCCGGGTTTCCGCCTGCGCGTGGGCCAGGTTCAGGATCAGCTCGCCGCGGCTCTCGTCGAAATCGAAGCTGCCCGACCCGGCCCGGATGAAGTTTTTCACCCGACCCTGCCGGTCAAGCTCCCACAGCCAGAAATCCTTCATCGTCTGCCCCTGTTTCTCGCCCACGTAGAGCACCTTGCCGGGAAAATCCCGGATGAAGGTCCGCGGCACGATGAAGCTGAGCGGGTTCGTCCGCACGGCGTTGCCCAGCTCGACGTGGTATACCACCCGGGCCCACGGCATGAACTGAAAATTGATCCCCACACCGACGAATACGCCGAGGGCGGCCAGCAGCAGGATCGGGCGCGCAATCCACGGCAGGCTCAGGCCCGCCGCGCGCATGGCCGTGACCTCCTGCTCCGCCGACATGCGGCCAAGCACCAGCAGCACGCCCGTGAGCACGCCGATGGGCAGCGCATACGAGACCACAAAGGGCACGAGCAGCAAAACCAGCTCCGCAAACACCTCCGGCTTGAGCTGCCCGGCGACCACGTAACCCAGCAGATCCTTGACCGCGTTGCCGACCATGAGCACGAAGGCAAACAGGCCCACCGCGGCCGCGCAGGAGAAGAGGACGCTTTTGAAGATGTGCCGCTGCAGCAGGTTCATCCAAATCCTGATTAACAAGAAGGCGCCGGAGCGCACGAAGGAAATTGCCACCACGGTCCCGCCCGTCCCGCCGGCGCCGTCCCGGCAGCCGGAGCCCCGCGGTTGCGACTCCCCTTTGACTTCCGTCCCGCCTTGGTGTTCTTCGTGACCGATGAAATTCACGCCCGACCGGCCGCCGATTCACGGCGAGACCCTCGATTCGCTGGCCGCCCGCCTGACCGAGGCGGGGGAGCCGGCCTACCGGGCGCGGCAGGTGCTGGAGTGGCTCTACAAAAAGCGCGCGACCTCCTGGGAGCAGATGACCAACCTCTCCCGGTCGCTGCGCGGCTGGCTGGCCGGCAATTTCGACCTCGACCCCTCGGCCCTCGTGCTCAACCGCCAGTCCGAGGACGTCACCGACAAGCTGTTGCTCGAGCTGCGCGACCGCGCGCTCATCGAGACCGTGATCATCCGCGCGCCGCAGGAGGGCGTGGGGCTCGATCATTCGCGCAAGACCATCTGCATCTCGACCCAGGTCGGCTGCGCCATGGGCTGCCGGTTCTGCGCCTCCGGCCTCGCCGGCCTCAAACGCGACCTGTCCGCCGGCGAGATCGTGCACCAGCTCATCCAGGTCTGCCGGCGCGAGGATGCGCGCACGCCGCGGGCCCGCGCCGAACTCGCCTCGTTCGACAACATCGTGGTCATGGGCATGGGCGAGCCGCTGCACAATTACGACAGCCTCCTGCGCGCCCTCACGATCGTGAATGCCGGGTGGGGCCTGGGTTTCGGCGCGCGCCGCATCACGATCTCGACCAGCGGCCTGGTCCCGCAAATCCGCCGGCTCGCGGAGGAACCCATCGGCTTCCGCCTCGCCATCAGCCTGCACGGCGCCACCAACGCGGTGCGCGAGCAGATCATGCCCGTCAACCGGCGCTGGCCGCTCGAGGAACTCCTGCCCGCTGTCCGGCTTTTCTCCGAAAAACACGGCCGCATGGTCACCCTCGAGTTCATCCTCATCGAGGGCGTCAACGACTCCCTCGACCAGGCGGCGAAGCTCCGCGAGCTGGCCGCCGACCTTCACGCCCACATCAACCTCATCCCGTACAATGCCGTCGAGGGCCTGCCGTGGAAGCGCCCCAGCCTCACGCGCCAGCAAAAATTCCTGGACCTGCTGTTGGCGCGCGGCCTCTCCGTGACCCTCCGTCGGGAAAAAGGCCACGATATCAATGCCGCCTGCGGGCAACTGCGGCTGCAAACCGAGAAGCAGCGCGAGGCCTCCGCGTAGGAAGCCCGCTTCCTGCACGCCGCGGACACTGCGCGTGGCCAACCCCGTCCGGCCCCGCAAATCATTTTCGCTTGAGCCCCATGGGAGAGATTTTTTTAGAATTTCCTTTCCGTGGACATGGAACTTCCGGTTCCTCTTGTTTTCCCACCGACTCGGATTACTTTCCTCCCTTTCATCCCCATGATTGAAGTCAAAGGCCTGGTCAAAGACTACGGCGCCCTGCGCGCGGTCGATGGCGTCTCGTTTACGGTCCGGCGCGGTGACATCCTCGGATTCCTGGGGCCGAACGGCGCGGGCAAATCGACCACGATGAAGATGATCACCGGCTTTCTCCGCCCGACGGCCGGTACCGTGCTGGTCGGCGGCCATGATGTCACCGCCGAGCCGGTGGCCGTGAAGCGCCAGGTCGGCTACCTGCCGGAAAATGCGCCCGCCTATCCCGAGATGACGGTCGAGGAGTTCCTCGGCTTCATCGCGGAAACCCGGGGGTACCGGGCCGCGGCGCCGAGGCAGGAGCACGTCGAGCGCGTCATCGGCCTCTGTCACCTCGGGCCGGTGCGCCGGCAGTCCATCGAGACCCTCTCGAAGGGTTTCAAACAGCGCGTGGGCTTCGCCCAGGCGCTGCTCCACGATCCGCCCGTGCTGGTGCTCGATGAGCCGACCGACGGCCTCGATCCCAACCAGAAACACGAGGTGCGGCGCCTCATCCGGCAGATGGCCGCGGAAAAGGCCGTCATCCTCTCCACCCATATCCTCGAGGAAGTCGATGCGATCTGCACCCGGGTCATCATCATCTCCCGCGGGCAGGTCGTCGTGGACAACACGCCCGAGGGCCTCCGCGCCCGGCATGGCGGCGCGCGGCTGGATGAGATCTTCCGGACCCTCACCCAAACCGACACCTAAGGAGATCGGCAAGGCGGGAAACCGGAAAACACCACCCGCCCCGCTCCGCTTTTCCATCCGTTCTTCCGCTTTCCCCCTTTCCCGCTTTTCGCCTCATGACCCAGATCGCTCCCATCTTCAAACGCGAGTTTCTCGGCTACTTCCGCTCCCCGGTCGCCTATGTCTTCCTGATTGTGTTCCTGATGGCCTCGGTCGGCTGCGCGTTTTTCCTCGGCAGCTTCTTCAGCGCCAACAGCGCCAGCCTGGAGAGCTATTTCACCTTCCTGCCGTGGCTCTTCATCGCCTTTGTCCCCGCGGCCGGGATGCGGCTCTGGTCCGAGGAGAGGCGCTCCGGCACGATCGAACTGCTGTTCACCCTCCCCGTGACCACCCTCGAGGCCGTGCTCGGGAAGTTCCTCGCGGCCTGGGCGTTTCTCTGCCTTGCCCTTCTGCTGAGCTTCCCGCTGGTGCTGACCATAGCCTATCTCGGCAGCCCCGACTGGGGCGTGATGGCTTCGGGCTACCTCGGCAGCATGCTCATGGCCGGCGCGTACCTCGGCGTCTGCTCGCTGACGTCATCGTTTACGAAAAACCAGGTCATCAGCTTCGTGATCAGCGTCTTCGTCTGCTTCGTCCTCGTGCTGCTCGGCTGGAGCGTTTTCACCGATTTCCTCGGCGGCTACCTGGCGCTGCCCGGGTGGCTGGTGGATGTCGTCTCGAATTTCAGTTTCAAGCCCCACTTTGACGCCTTCATCAAGGGCATCATCGACCCGAAGGACATCGTGTTCTTCCTCTCGCTGGCCGGCTTCTGCCTTTTCCTGAACGTGCTTGTGCTCGAGCCCTGAGCCCCCCGCCTGCTTCCCTCCCGACTGTCCGATGAAATCCGGAACCAAACTCGTCTCCATTACGCTGCTGTTCGTCGGCCTCGTGCTCGTCAACTATCTGGCGTCGTCGATGCCCGCGCGCCTCGACGCCACCGCCGAGCGGATCTACACGCTCTCGCCCGGCACCAGGGCGCTGCTGGCCAAGATCGAGGAGCCGGTCGAGCTCGATTTTTATTTCTCCCGGAGCTCCGGCACGCTGCCGATCGCGGTCAAGAACTACGCCGAGCGGGTGCAGGAGATGCTCCGCCAGTATGTGCGCGCCGCGCACGGCCGGATCGTCCTGAACCTCATCGACCCCCGGCCGGATACGCCCGAGGAGGAAAAGGCCACCGGGGCCGGCATCGCGCCCCAGACCTGGCCCGCCACGGGAGAACGGTTCTACTGCGGCCTCGTGGCCATCCAGGCCGAGCAACAGAAGGTCATCCCGGCCCTCACCATCGACCGCGAGCAAATCCTCGAGTACGACATTTCCCAGCTGATTTACCAGGCCCAGCTGCTCGACCGCCGCAAGCTCGGCCTGCTCACCAGCCTGCCGCTGCGGGGGCAGATGGATTTCATGGCCATGCAGAGCGGCCGGATGCCGTCAAGCCAGCTGGTCGTCAGCGAATGGGAGAAGACCTTCGAGATCGTCACGGTCGACCCGGCCGCCGCCACCCTGCCGGACAACCTCGACGTGCTCGCGGTCATCCATCCACAGAACCTCTCGCCCAAGCTGCAGTTCGCCATCGACCAGTTCCTGCTCTCGGGGAAGCCCGTCTTCCTCGCGCTCGATCCTTCGTCGCGCTTCTTCCGGTCGCAGGGAGGCCAGATGGCCATGTACGGCGGACCGCCGCCCAACGTAGCGAGCGACCTGCCCGGCCTGCTCCAAGGCTGGGGCATCGCCTACGATCCGCAGAACGTCGTCGGCGATCCGGTCAATGCCACGTCCGTCCAGGTGGCCCCCGGCAACGTCGTGCGCTATCCCATCTGGCTGAGCCTGATGAAGGACTCCTTCAACAGCACCGCGCTGCCTACCAGCCAGCTGGAGTCCATGTTGTTGGTGGAGGCCGGCAGCTTTTCCCTCAGGGGCGGGACGGGGCTGACGTTCACCCCGTTGATCGAATCATCCACGGCCAGCGGCACCCTGCCCGTCCCGGTGCTGAGCATGGCCCAGCCGGATGAAGTCGGACGCCAGCTCACGCCTTCGGGCCGCAAGACCCTGGCCGCCCTGATCCAGGGTAAATTCCACAGCGCCTTCCCCGCGGGCATGCCCAAGGAAGAAAAACCGGCCGAGACGGAGGCCAAGGATAAGTCCGCCGCCACCGCTTCCGGCAAAACCCCGGCCGCCGCCAGCCCGGCCAAAGAGGAAACACCGCCCACCTGACCGTATCGGCCAAGCCGTCCACCCTGCTGCTGATCGCGGACACCGACTGGCTGTTCGACGACTACAGCGTCCACAAGTATGATTTCATGGGCGTGACCGCAGCCGAGCCCATCAACGACAATCTCGACTTTGCCAGCAACGCCGTCGACTTCCTCTCCGGTTCGCAGGACCTGATTTCCATCCGGGGCAAGGGCGTTTCGCTCCGGCCGTTCAAGGTCGTCAATGACATGGAGGTGAAGGCCCAGCAGAAATATCAGGAGCAGCTCACGGCCCTCGAGGGCCGGCTCAACCAGGTCCAGAGCCAGTTGTCCGAACTGGAGGGCAAGAAAACCGAGGGCGGCCGCCTGGTTGCCACGCCCGAGATCACCAAGGCCATCGAGGACTTCCGCCAGCAGCAGGTGAAACTGCGCACCGAGCGCCGCGAAATCCGCAAGTCGCTGCGCGAAGGCATCCAGGCCCTGGAAAACCGTCTGCTGATCCTCAACCTCCTCGCCACGCCGGCCCTCGTCGGCGGCTTCGGCCTGTGGTTTTATTACCGCCGCCGGCAACGGCCCGCGGCCTGACCGCCGCCAGCCTCCCCCGCCTGTCTTGCGATGAAACTCAAAACCCTCGCTCTTTCCGTCGCCATCCTCGCCGTCCTGTCGGCCGCCGCCTTCCTGCTGCAGCGCCCCCCGGCCCAGGCCGGGCAGGATGCGCGCGTCGGCCAGCCGCTGATTGATCCCCGGGTGCTCAATCAGGCGACCCAGGTGCGCCTGACCGATCAGGGCAAAATCGTGCAGTTGACGAGGCAGCCCGACGGCCGGTGGCTCGTCCCCTCCTACTACGACCTGCCCGCCGATTTCGCCAAACTCAGCCAGTTTATCATCGACCTGTCCGCCACCCGGATCCAGCGGCTGGTGACCCGGAATCCCGAGCGACTCGCCCGCCTGGACTTCAAAAACACGTCGATCGCCCTCCTCGACCCCGCCGGCAAGGCGTTGCAGACGCTCACCCTGGGCAAGGGCGCCGAGGGCGGGGGGCGCTTCGTGCGGTTCGACGACGAGCAAAAGGGCTATCTGGCCAATCTCACGGTCTTTCTCGACGCCGACGCGAAAAACTGGACCGACTCCCTCCTCGTCAATCTGAAGCCGGACGACATTGCCGGCATCGAGATCACCTTTGTCGAAGGCGATCCCATCGTGGCCACCCGGGCCAGGAAGGAAGACGCGTGGACGGCCGGCAAAGCGCCCACCGGGCAGCGCCTCAAGGAGGATCGCATCACTTCGCTGCTCGGCACGTTTACGAGCCTCCGCTTCCAGGATACCTCCGCGCTGGACGATCCCAACGTCGCCGCCGCCCGCCAGCACAGCCGCATGGTCAAGCTCACCACCTTCGATCACAAAACCATCACCATCCAGCTTGGCCGCAAACCCGGGGAAAAGAAGGAGGCGGGAGGCGGGAGACCGGAGGCTGGAAAGCCGGAAGCCGGCGGCCAGCCCGGCGCACCGAGGCAAACCAACTCCGAACCCAACCTGTCCGCCGTAGCTTCAGCGAAGGTGGAAACCCAGAACGCGGAGCCGGCTGCTACGCCCCCGCCCGTGGAGCCGGTCTACGCCTTCATCACCAGCTCCGATCCGGCGGCGCCGGTCAACGCCCTCATGCAGAAACGGGCCTTCCAGATTTACGACTGGAACTACAACAGCCTGCCGCAGAAGGCCGATGAGTTGTTCGAGCCCGTGCCGTCCGCAACGGCGGCAAAGGCCGGAGCGCAGCCGGAGGAAAAACCGCCTGCAACCAAGCCCGCCGATCAACCGGCGCCGGCTACCGAAGCGAAGCCGGCGGAAGCAGCAGCCGCCGGGGAAAAACCATCTGCTCTTTCAGCCAAACCCTGACGTCGCTGGGTGGTTGCAGAGCGGGATCGCCCTTCTGCGCCGGGGCAACGGAGCGCAGGCCGAACCCCGCCCTTCCTCCGTCGACAATTCCCTTTACACGTATCATCGAATCCGTATTCGTTGATACGTTTATGCAACCCGACCGGCCCATCGCCGAGCTGTTTGCGCAGCGGCGTCCGCTGCGCTCGCTGGAGTTTTTCCCGCCGAAGGACGACGCCGGGGTCGAGGCTTTGCGTCAGACCGCCGCGGCGTTGCAGCGGATCAAGCCCGATTTTGTGTCCGTCACCTACGGCGCGGGCGGCAGCACCCGGGAACGCACGGCCCAGGTGTCGGGCCTGCTGCGGCAGGAATTCGGCTTCACCGTCATGCCGCACCTGACCGCGGTGAACCACACCCGGGCGGAGATCGCGGCCATTGCGGAGGCTCATCATGCCCGCGGCATCCGCAACCTCATGGCCCTG
>JBAZMN010000040.1:0-8455 GCA_041649735.1 Opitutaceae bacterium
GCCGCTGAAACGCGGATACTTCACGTGCGAGAGCATCCCGTGCAGCGCGTGGCCGAACTCATGGAACATCGTCCGGACCTCGTCGTAGGTCAGCAGCGCCGGCTCGCCCGGCGGCGGCGGCGGGATGTTGAGATGGTTGGCGACCACCGGCCGGGTGCCCAGGAGTTCCGACTGGTCCACGTAGGCGCTCATCCAGGCGCCGCCGCGCTTGGCGGGGCGGGCGTAGGGGTCGATGAGGAAGAGGGCGAGCGGCCGGCTGTCGGCGTCGAAAACCTCGAAGACCCGCACGTCGGCCTGGTACACCGGCAGGTCAGGGCGCTCCTTGAAGGTGAGCCCGTAGAGCCGGCCGGCGGCGTAGAACACGCCGTCGCGCAGCACATGGCTCAGCTCGAAGTAGGGCCGCAGCTCCGACTCGTCGAATGCATAGCGGGCCCGCCGGACTTTTTCGGAATAGAAATCCCAGTCCCACGCGGCGAGCGGGAAACCGCCGTGCTCCTGGTCGATGAGGGACTGCATGTCCGCGGCCTCGCGGCGCGCGTTGGCCACCGCCGGCGGCGCCAGCCCGGCGAGGAGCCGGTTGACCGCGGCCGGGGTGCCGGCGGTCTGGTTCTCGAGTTCGTAGGCGGCGTGGTTTTCGTAACCCAGCAGCACCGCGCGTTCAGCCCGCAGCCGCACAAGGCGGAGCACGACGGCGCGGTTGTCGTACTCGCCGCCATGACTGCCGCGGTTGACCGCGGCCTCCTGGATCCGTTGGCGCAGGGCGCGGTTTTCCAGCGTGGCGAGGGCCGGCTGCCCGCTGGTGTTGAGCAGCCGGATGATAAATTTGCCCTCCTGTTTTTGGGTCTTGGCGGCGGCTTCGGCTGCGGCGATCTCGCGCGCGGACAGGCCGGCCAGTTGCGTGCGGTCATCGACCACGATGGCCGCGGCGTCGGTTTCCTTGAGCACGTTCTGGCTGAACCGGGTTTCAAGGCTGGCGATCTCGGCGTTCAAGGCCTTGAGCCGGGTCCGGTCGATTTCCGGCAAGCGGGCGCCGGCGCGCACGAAGTCCTTGTAATAGCGCTCGAGCAGCCGCTTTGACTCGTCGTCCAGACCCAGCCGGTCGCGCTGCTCGTGGAGCGTCTGGATGCGGGCGAAGAGCGCGCCGTTCAGGTGAATGGTGTCCTGCTGGGCGGCCAGCCGGGGGGCCATGTCGCTTTGTACTTTCAGCATCACCGGATCGGTGTTTGCCGCGTTGAGATTGCTGAACACCCGATCAACCCGCTTGCGCAGCCGGCCGGAACGTTCCAGCGCCACCATGGTGTTGTCAAAGGAAGGCGGCTCCGGGTTGGCGGCGATGGCCGCCACTTCCTTGAGTTCATCGAGCAGGCCTTGCTCGTAGGCGGGAATGAAATGCTCGTCCTTGATCAGGTCGAACGGGGGCAGGTGGTAGGGCAGGGTGCTCTCGGTCAGCAAGGGGTTGTCGTCGTTCATGGATGAGGGACGGACGGGCACCTCGGTGGCCACCGTCGCGTCCAGCGGGGATGAGGCAAGGCAGCGGACGGCAAGAAATAGGGCCACGATCGCGATCCGCCGGCCGGCGTGTTGCGTGAGGACATGGAGCGCCGGGGGAAAGGGTAATGGTTCGCGCATGGAACAACGAGGGCGCCCGGGTGGATTGTCTTTCAAGTGAGATTCAAAGCAGAGGAAAGGAGCGCGAGCCTCCGGCGTCAAATCCTGTGCCGCCGTCGAAGTCTTGAATGAAGACGACCCGGAAAACCCAAACCAGACACCATTGTATATCGGGGTTCGCGGATGGAAGCGAGAGCAACCGCCGGAGATTTCAGTCAGTAGGCTGGCTCCTATCAGGCGAGAGCCGCCCTTCCTGGCTGCAACCGCCACGTCACAGGGATAAAACTGTTCCGTGAAAAAACACTCCTCAAAAACACGTCGGTCGAAGACCGGCAAGCATTCGCCCAAGAGCCGCGGCCAACCCTCCCGGAAAGCGATCGGCGGGAAAAAGAAAAAACGCTTCGGCCGGGCCTGATCGCTCCGGCCCGACCCGGGCCGCAGTTGCCTGAAACCGGACGCCCCCAACAAAAAAAATCATGACTGAATCAACAACCTATCAGACGTATGCAACGTCCCTGCTCGCGGATTTTCAGGCGGTCGCCGTCAATAGCGTGCCCCGGCAGGAAATCATCACCGACTGGCTCACGGATTTTCTCCTGCGCTCGAAAAAACGGGGTTTCCAGATGGGGCCGTCGGAGGTGGCTGACCTGACCGCGGTGGATCGCTTCTTGCGCGTCAATAAAATCTCGGCCACCGCCCGTCCACTGTTGGAATAAAATCGCCGGGCAAGCCACGCTCTGCGCGACAGGGCATGGTGATCGCGCAGGGTCCGGCTTCGCGATGGGAGGGTTTGGCGTTCCCGGTTCGAAATCCTTGCCTCTTCGGGCACTGGCGCCATGGATCTTCGATCCAGTCGCATGAACGATGCCCTTGATTCCGTCGTGGCCGCCGCGTTCGCGAAAATGAAACTCGGGGACGCGCGCCGGCACGTGTTTCTGTGCATCGGACCCGATTGCTGTGCAGCCGCCCAGGGCCTGGACGCATGGGAGACGCTCAAACGACGGCTGGCGGAGCTGGACATCCCGGTGCTGCGCACCAAGGCGGCCTGTTTTCGCATCTGCCAGGGCGGCCCGTGGTTGGTGGTGTATCCCGAGGGCGTCTGGTACGGCGGGGTCACGCCCGAACGCTGTGAACGGATCGTGACCGAACACCTTGCCGGCGGACGCCCGGTGGGGGAGTGGGTGGCGCAGGTGCACCCGCTGGGTGACGCAAGCGATTGAGCGGACGGAGAGACATCGGAAAACCGAGACGGTTAGGGCATGTGGTTTTTTTGCTCCGAACTCCCGCCGGCTGATCATTGCTGCGGCAAGAACCTTGCCCACGGGGATTTGGCGATACGCTTGACGATGGGGGGTGCCTGTTGGCACGGATTTTTGGCCGGAGGTGAAACATCTGCCATTGTTTGAGCGTCTAATCCTGCAACAGCCAAACTACAATCAGGGTACATTTATGAAGATTCTTCCTGCTTCCATCCGGACTTTGCTACTGGCTTTCGCCGGCACCGCTGCCCTCACCTCGACAGCGATGCGCGCAGATTCGCACGTTGACGTCGGAGTCGCCTTCGGCATTCCGCTGCCGCACGGCTACCTCGATGTGGCGGTGGGTCGTGAGCATTACTATGCGCATCGCGGAGTTTTTTATCGCCGGGGACCCCATGGCTTGATGGTCGTCCGCGCGCCGCGGGGCGCGATCATCCGCGAACTGCCGCCCCATTGCGCCCGCATCTACGTCGGCAACGTCGTCTATTATCGTTATGCGGACGTTTATTATCAGGCGGTACCGCAGGGTTACGCCGTGGTCGATGCGCCGGCAGTCGTGAATGTGCCGCCGCCACCGCCCGCGGTGGAGTATCAATCGGTGTGGGTCGGCGACGCGGAATTTCTGTTCAAGGACGGTCAATTCTTCCGCAAGACGCCGGATGGCTTGGTGTGGATGGAGGCCCCGCTGGGTGCGATCACCAAGACGCTCCCGTCCGATGCCACGTCCGTCTGGTATCAGGACAACGAGTATTTCGAGTGTGACAGCGTCTACTTCCGGAAGACCCCCGAAGGATACAAAGTCGTGCCTTCACCTTTTCCCAAGTAAGGATCACCCCGCCCGGCGACGGTGATGCCGCCGGGTGGGATGCTTGCCGGAGCCGGACTTGTCCCGGCATCGGCGGCTTGGAGATCGATGTCCGCTGGCCTGTCAGCAAGGCCGGTCAGGGCTCGTAATCGAGATACGGCGCGAGCCACTTTTCGGTCTCGGCCACGGTGAGACTCTTGCGGCGTGCATAGTCTTCAATCTGATCCCGCCCCAGCTTGCCGACCGCAAAATACTTCGCATCCGGATGGTTGAAATAGAGCCCGCTTACACTGCTGGCCGGGTGCATGGCAAAGTTTTCGGTGAGCGTGATGCCGGCCGCGGCCTCGGCGCCCAGGAGGTCGAACAGGAGCCGTTTCTCGGTGTGGTCGGGACAAGCCGGATAGCCGGGCGCCGGACGGATGCCGCGGTATTTCTCGCGGATGATCTCCTCCATCGTCAGTTGCTCCGAGCGGCCGTAGCCGCAGCAATCGCGGGCCTTTTTGTGCATCAGTTCCGCCAGCGCCTCGGCCAGGCGGTCACCCAGCGCCTGGGCCATGATGGCCGAGTAATCGTCGTGCTGCGCCTTGAACGCCGCGGCAAACGATTCCACGCCGTGACCGGCGGTGACGGCAAAACCGCCGACATAGTCGAGCCGGCCGGTCTCCAGCGGCGCGAGGTAGTCGGCGAGCGAATGGTTGAACTGGCCGGCGGGTTTTTCGAGCTGCTGGCGCAGGCAATGAAATGTCATCAATACGCGCCGGCGCTGCTCGTCCGCATAGATCTCGAGGTCGTCGCCCACGGCATTGGCGGGCCAGAAGCCGATGACGGCCTTCGCCAGGTAGTGTTTCCCCTCCATGATGCGAGTGAGAAGTTTTTGGGCATCGTGCAGGAGGCGGGTCGCCTCGGGGCCGACGGCCGGGTCCTGGAGGAGGTCGGGATAGCGTCCGCGCAGTTCCCAGGCGCTGAAGAACGGCCCCCAGTCGATATAGGGGACGATTTCCTCGATCGGCACCGGATCGAAGACGCGGGCGCCGAAAAATTCAGGGCGCGGGATGTCGGCGGCCACCCAGTCGACCGGCGGGCGGCGCCGGCGGGCCTCCGCCAACGGAAGCAGCGGCCGGCGGGCGCGCCGCGCGGCGAACTCCTCGCGCTGCCGCTCCTGTTTGGCGGCGACATCGGCCAGAAAGCCGGGTTTCTGCTCCGGACTGAGCAGCGCGCTGGCGACGTTGACGACGCGCGAGGCATCAAGCACGTGCACCGCGCCGGGTGGATATTCGGGCGCGATCTTCACGGCCGTGTGCGCCGGGCTGGTGGTGGCGCCGCCGATCAGCAACGGCAGGGTGAAACCCTCGCGTTGCATCTCCCGGGCCACGTGCACCATTTCGTCGAGCGAGGGCGTGATGAGGCCGGAAAGGCCGATGAGGTCGGCCTGCTTCGCGCGCGCCGTGGCGAGGATCTTCTCGCACGGCACCATCACCCCGAGGTCGATCACCTCGTAGTTGTTGCAGGCGAGCACGACGCCGACGATGTTTTTGCCGATGTCATGCACATCGCCCTTGACGGTGGCCATGACGATGCGGCCCTGGGGGCGGGCCGCGGTGCCGGCCGCGGCCAGGCGCTGTTTCTCCTCCTCCATGAACGGAGTGAGGTAGGCGACGGCCTTTTTCATGACCCGTGCGGATTTCACGACCTGCGGCAGGAACATCTTGCCTGCGCCGAAAAGGTCGCCGACCACCCGCATGCCGTCCATCAGCGGCCCCTCGATGATATCGAGCGGGCGCGGGTATTTCCGGCGGCATTCCTCGGTGTCTGCCTCGACATAGGCATCGATCCCCTTGACGAGGGCGTGCGCAAGCCGCTCCTCGGCCGTCCCGCTGCGCCAGGCGTCGGCCGCCTCGGACTTGGCCTCCGGGATCGCCGCTTTTTCGCCCCCGGTGGCCTTCAAACCGTCCGCGAAGGAGACCAGCCTTTCGGTGGCATCGGGCCGGCGGTTGAGCAGCACGTCCTCGATGCGCTCGCGCAGATCCCGGGGGATTTCCTCGTAGACGCCGAGCATGCCGGCGTTGACGATGGCCATGTCGAGGCCGGCCTGGATGGCATGATAGAGAAACGCCGCGTGCATCGCCTCGCGCACCGGATTATTGCCGCGGAAGGAGAAGGAGACGTTGGAGACGCCGCCGCTAACCTTCGCGCCCGGCAGGGTCTGCTTGATCAGACGGACCGCCTCGAAGAAATCGACGGCATAGCGGTTGTGCTCCTCGATCCCCGTGGCGACCGTGAGAATGTTCGGATCGAAGATGATGTCCCCGGGCGGGAAGCCGATCCGTTCGGTGAGGAGCCGATAGGCCCGGGCGCAGATACGGAGCTTCGCCTCGCGGTCGGAAGCCTGACCTTGCTCGTCGAATGCCATGACGACCGCGGCCGCGCCATAGCGCAGGACCAGCTTTGCCCGGCGGAGAAACTCGGTCTCACCGTCCTTGAGGGAGATGGAATTGACGATGCCCTTGCCCTGCAGGCAACGCAGGCCGGCCTCGAGCACGCTCCACTTGGAGCTGTCAATCATGATCGGCACACGGGCGATCTCCGGCTCGGCGGTGATGAGGTGGAGAAACTTTGTCATCGTCGCCTCACCGTCGATGAGGGCTTCGTCGACGTTGACATCGAGGACATTGGCGCCGTTTTCGACCTGCTGGCGTGCGATGGCGAGCGCGGCATCCCAGTCGCCGGCCTTGATGGCCTTGGCGAACCGGGGCGAGCCGGTGAGGTTGGTGCGTTCGCCGATGACAATGAAACTGGAGGCGGAGGTGCTCACCGGGGGGCGCTCAGACGATGGTCAGCGGCTCCAGGCCGCTCAGGCGGAGGGCCGGCGCGGCGACCACCGGAAGCGGCCGCGGTTTCAGATCGGCCACCGCCGTGGCGATGGCCTTGATGTGGGCGGGCGTGGAACCGCAGCAGCCCCCGAGCAGATTGACCCACCCGCTGGCGGCGAATTCGCGCAGGGTCGCGGCCATCTCGGCCGGCGTTTCGTCGTAGCCGCCGAACGCATTCGGCAGCCCGGCGTTGGGGTAGCAGGTGACAAAGCACTCCGCGATGCGGGCGAGTTCCTCGACGTAAGGCCGCATCTGCCTCGCGCCCAAGGCACAGTTGAGCCCGATGCTGAACGGACGGGCATGGATCACCGAATTGTAGAACGCCTCGACGGTCTGGCCGGAAAGCGTGCGCCCCGAGGCATCGGTGATGGTGACGGAGATCATCACCGGCAGGCGCGCGGGCAGCCCGTCGAAGAGGTTTTCGATGGCAAAGAGAGCGGCCTTGGCGTTGAGCGTATCGAAGATGGTCTCGACGAGCAGGATCTCGGCGCCCCCTTCGACGAGGGCCTTGGCCTGCTCGGAGTAGGCTGCGACGAGCTGGTCGAAGGTCACGGCGCGGTAGTCGGGTCGGTTGACGTCGGGCGACATCGAGGCGGTGCGGTTGGTGGGACCGAGCGCCCCGGCCACGAAGCAGCGGCGGCCAAGCTTGGCGGAAGCCTGGTCCGCGGCGCAACGGGCAATCCGGGCCGCGGCATAGTTGATCTCCGGCACGAGCGATTCGGTCCGGTAATCGGCCTGCGAGATGCGGGTGCTGTTGAAGGTGTTGGTCTCCACGATGTCGGCGCCGGCCTCGAAATACTGCCGGTGAATATCCTCGATGATCGCCGCGTGGGTGAGACAAAGCAGGTCGTTGTTGCCCTTGAGATCGTGCGGGTGATTTTTGAAACGGTCGCCGCGAAAGTCAGCCTCGGTGAGCTGGCAGTTCTGGATCATCGTTCCCATCGCACCGTCGAGCATGACAATGCGCCGCTCGAACAGGCGGCGCAGTTCAGCAGAAACGGACGAGTCGGTCTGGGCAGGAACAGGCATGAGTGACTTAATGTATCGTCATATCAAGATGCGATGATATGATAAAAGCAACACCGGAAATTGGTGAGACCATAAGGGATGCTGCATTGAGGACCACGGGAGAAAATGCACACAAAACACGCTTGCGGCGAGTCCGGAGCCCGGTTCAGATCACCACGTTTTGTTCTTTGCATCGGTTCCAGGGATGCAGGGAAGGCCGTGGGAACCGGCCACAGTAGCGCTGCGGTATCGCATCACAAACCCCGACGGTCAGGCGGGGCGTCCGGCGGCCGAGACAATCGGCCGAAGGGCGCACCGACCCGGCGGCAAAGCCAATTGAGGCGCGGGCCTCGGTGAAGGCGAGGGGCGAGGAAGCCTGAACACACCCGATCACCGGGCGAGTCCAAGGCGGGAAATGCGGAGTCCGAATATCTGACCCTGGAGGCTCACTAACGCCGACGCGGATGCGCGTGCCGGCGAGAAAACTTCATCGCATCAATGAAGGGTGAGAGTGGAAGTGACGGGTGCGGCGGACCGAAAAAGCTACGGTTGGCGGCCGAGGCCCACGTTTCTGCTCTTCCCGCAATCCACAGGAGCAGATATGAATACCCGTTTGCCGGCGCATTGTGCGTGCCGGATTTACCTACCGTTGGCGGCCGCCATGCTGGCGCTGCCGGCTCTGGACGTCCCCGTGACGGCCCAATCGACCTCGGAGCCCGTGCCGCTCGACGTCATCATGGTCACGGCGACCCGCACGCCCACGCCGCTGAGCGCCCTGGGCAGCAGCGTCGATTTCATTTCGGGCGAGGAACTGGCCCGACAGCAGCTCGGTTCGCTGCGCGAGGCGCTGGGAGACACGGCCGGCATGCCGCTGTTTGCCAGCGGCGCCTCCGGGGCGGCGACCT
>JBAZMN010000041.1:0-8386 GCA_041649735.1 Opitutaceae bacterium
GAGATGGATAGAACCGGCAGATGGGTTTTACCCGAAAAAATGACCCGATGCTCAAAACAGGAGCACGGACCGACGTCACCGGCCGGCGTTTGTCCTTCACCGCGATGATCGCAGGAGTATTTCGTGTCCTAAAGTCGAAGTGCTCGTGCTATAAGAAGAACCATCTCACGGACAAACCGCTCGCTACCGTCCCCAGCAGTGGCAACCCGTTGATGCGCGAGCAATCCCTCCCCACGCGGGATCTTCCCGCGCTCATTCTCCATCGGATCCAGCGCCGGCATTCACTGCAGCAGAAGCACCCTGGTCATGCCTGAGAAAGGCGACGTAACACGAACTGATCCGCCTGTCCGGCCATCCGGATGTCAAAAGCTGCCATCCCGATTCGGAGTGCCGGCTGGGGAAGGCTGGATTCACTCCGCGGCCCGGCCAAATTGTTGCTGATACGCCTGTCTCAGCGCTTCGCGGGCCTCCGGCGTCACCCGGGGTTGATTCCGGATATGGCGCAGCCATTCCCGGGCGGCTGCCTCATCGCCGACCCTGATGGCGTGCAAGGCGAGGATGGGCAGCACGCCGGGGTGCTCCGGTTCGGCCTTGAGCGCCAAGTGCAGCTCCGCCACGCCTTCATCAATCCGTCCGAGCTGAAAATACACTTTTGCCAATTCAACGAATGCATCCGCTTCATCGGGGCGCAGACGGATCGTCTCCTGAAACTCCTGGATCGATTCGGGGAAGAGGCCGGCGGCGCTCAAGCGGCGTCCCCGCTCCAGATGCAGGCCGGGAGATTGCGGGCAATGCGCAAGGCCGGCGGCCAGGACACGCTCCGAAGCCGCCCGGTCGCCCAACTTCATCAGCAGGCCGGTCAACTGGGCCCAGCCGTCGGAAAAATCCGGCGCGAGCACGGTGCAGCGTTCGAAATGGCGGCGGGCGCCCGCGTCGTCGCCCAGTCGCAGGCAAAGGCCCCCCATCTGGAACTGAAACAAAGCCCGGCCGGGATCGAGGGCCAGCGCGCGCTCGAGCACCCGGACGGCGGTGCGGGTATCGCCGGCGTGATCGAACGCCCCGGCGGCCGCGGAAATCCGGTATGTATCGTAGCAATCGTACACCAGCTCGTCGATCCACGGGTCCGGCACGTCGCAAAAGGCGCCGGAAGCCTTGGCCCGGGCCCGGATGGCCTCGGCGCGGGCGGCATCGCCGAGGTGCTCATAGACCGTCGGCAGCAGATCGTAGCCGAGGCCGTAGTTCGACTGTTGCACCACGATCTCCAGTTCATCCCGCGCCGCGTTCCAGCGTCCCGCATCGACATCGATTCTGGCCAGACCCAGCAGCGCATACGGGTTGCGGGGTTCGCGCTGAAGCACCGCCGCATAAACCTGGGCCGCCTCGGCATTCTGATTTGTCTTCAACAAGGCATCACCCAGGCGCAGCCGGGCGGGAGTATAATCAGGCGCCAGCTCCACCGCGCGGCGCCAGAGGGGCAACGCGTCGTCCAGTTGCCCGTAGCCTGCGAAAATGCTGGCCAGCAGGTGCGGCCAGCGCGGATTGGCGGGATCCACCTGCAGCAGGCCCTGATCACACTGGCTGGCCTGCGGGAAAAAGCCGTTGGCGTGGTAGAGCCGGCTCAGTTCGCTCAAGGCCGCAATCCGGTCGGAACCCGTCCGGGCCCGGCGTTCGCACGCCTGGAGGCGCTGCGACAACTCCGCGGGCAGCGCGCTGACATCGGGACGTGGGGGAATGCTCGCCGCCACGATCCGGCGCTGCTCGCCGGCGCGCCTCCAGAGATAACCGGCCGCGGCCGCCGCGATGCCCACTGCCACCATCGTGAGCCACAGGATTGCGCGGCGTGGATTCATGGCCCGGGTGGGCGCCGCCAGACCGTGATGCGGCCCATCCGCACGTAGGGTGGAGACACGTAAAATCCGCCGGTGATCAACACCGGCCGGCCGCTGCCGTCGAGGTCGGCGGCATCGAGGGTGATCAAATCCTTGGGCGTATAGGCCAGAATATGGGGGGTGAAGTTCATCTGGCCGTCGTTGCGAAACCACATCAGCGAAACGACCTTGGGATTGCTCTTGTCCCAGCCAGCATAGGCGCTGGCCGCCACCACGTCCATGTGGCCGTCGCCGTCGAGATCCACCCCCACCGGGCTGTAGGCACCGGGCAGATCGCCGATGCGATGGTACTTGAAGTTGCCATGGCCAAGGTTCTCCAGCCACTGCACGCCGTGCCACGGACGGGGGCCCGGCACGACCGCCGGGCCGAAGCCGTCACCGTTCGTGTAGAGGATGTCCGGGCGACCGTCGCGGTTGAGATCGCACAAGCTGATGCCGCTGCTGCCGTAGTCCTCGTTGGTCGAGCCCCACAGGAGCTTGGTCGTGAAGTTCCCCCTGCCGTCGTTCTGGAACAGGTAGATCTCCTCCCACTGCTGCGACACGACCGCGACAATGTCGAGCGCGCCGTGGCCGCCGAGGTCGGCCACGCAGACGTTGATCGTACCGGAGAGATCGAGGAGGTGGTGGCTCTTGAACTGCCAGTTGCCCACGTTTTCCATCCACTGGATTTCGCCCTGGTCATAGCCGAACTGCCCCACGGCCAGGTCGGGCCGGCCGTCATGGTTGAAGTCGCCGGCGCGGACATCGGTCACCCGCGCAATGTGGTCGGCGATCACATGCTTGGTGAAATGCTGATGGCCGTCGTTCTCGAGGATGACGATGGACCCGATCTTGTCGTTATTGGGGAACACCACCCCCATGCACGAGACGATGAGATCAAGATGGCCGGAGCCGGTCATATCCGCCGCCTCGACGTGGACGATGCCGGGGAGATCGGAGCAAAGCACATGCTCCTCGAACTTTCCCGGCGCGACCTGGCGCAGCCAGAGGAGCTGGTTGTCCTTGGCCTCGCAGGCCAGAATGTCCATGCGCCCGTCCTGATCCAGGTCGACCGCCCGCACGTGGGCGATCCAGGGGTGATCGGTGATCGGATTGCCGACCTCCTGGTGCTGCAAAAACGACAAATCCTCGATCGGTGCCGGCTGCACCGGCACCACCCGGACCGGAGGGGCCGAGCGCTGGCATCCGGCCGCGGCCAGCAGGCAGATGCCCAGGACCAGCGTCCGTGGCCCGGCCCAGGCAGAATTTGCGACAGAGAAGTTCAGGGAAGTTTCACCCATATGGGAGGAAATGCGGCTGAACCCGGCCTTGACCGGAGAAATGTCGGACAGCGCCATGACTCTGACAATCGCGCGAAGTTTTGCGTCCGTCAATCAAGCCCCGGCCGGGAAAACCGTCAGGATAGGGCTGGGGCAAGCCGGGCGGAGAGGAAAGCATGCTCCTGATGCGGAGCGCCCGGCGGTCAGTACCACCGGAGGCACTGCTTCACCACCTGGCCCGTGCGGATGGCGCGAGGTCACCGTGGCGGAAGGACCTCGGATCTCACGTGTTTGGCTGGAGGATGCATTTGAGGGTCAATCCTTCGCGCTGGTAACGCAAAGCTTCATGGATCCCTTCGAGCGGAAACCGATCGATCTTGAACGGGTCGGTTCGTACGCGGCCCGATTGCAGCAGGGCCAGGGCGCGATCGAAGGTATGCGGGTTCACGTAGGAGCCGACAATCGTCAATTCCTTGAAATACACCCCGTGGGGTTCGACCGCGACCGTCTGTCCGATCGGGCAGACTCCGAACCATTCGACGGTTCCTCCCCGGCGGGCGATCTCGATGGCCAGATGGGCGGTGTCTGTCCGCCCGATACATTCAATCACAACATCGGCCCCCGCCCCCGTGAGATCGAGGACGGCCGACCGGATGTCTGCCTCCCTCGGATTGAGGATCACATCCGCGCCGAGGAGACGGGCGATGGACCGTTTCGTTTCCAGGGGTTCGGTGACGATGACCCGGGCTGCGCCGGCGTTTCTGGCCAGTTGCAGCATGAGCAGGCCGATGGTTCCGCCGCCGAGCACCACGACGGTGTCCCCGGACTGAATTCGGGCCTTCTCGATACCATGCACGGCGCAGGACACCGGCTCGATGAACGCGCTCAGCTCGGGTGACATGGCGGACGGCAGGCGGTAAAGCTGGTCCACCGGCACAATGCAGTACTGGGCCATGCCGCCATCGATATCAACCCCCAGGGCACGGAGATTCCCGCAGAGATGAACCAAGCCGCGCCGGCAATAGTAGCACCGTCCGCACGCAATATTGGGATCAATCGCAACATGATCGCCGGCATGAATCGTCCCTTTCACCGTCCCTTCATCCTCAACCGTCCCCGCGTATTCGTGCCCGAGGACGACCGGGGGCGTGGCCCGGGAAGTTCCCTCCACGATGTGCACATCCGTCCCGCAAATGCCGCAGGCATCCACCCGGACGAGCATCTCTCCGGCCGCCAGGGCGCGGAGTGGTTTGTCGATCACCCGGAGCACGTGTGGTTTTTCAAACTGGGCGACTTTCATCTGTTCCTCTCTGGTCCGAAACTGGATTCGTGGGGAAGGGGCCTGTTGGGATCCTCATGCTTCCACCACATCCCCACGGTCGCAAGCATCGTGAAAGTCACGGCCGCCAGGCGCTGATCAATCGCCCTCATTCCCCTCTGATTTCATCTTGCGCCGGTCATTTGGAATTGCCCCATTCATATAAGAGCCGCATCCGGGGCGGTTTCGTGAGATTGGTCCGGAAGAAGGAACAATTACCGGGGTTCATGCCGTCCGCCGGAGGCGCAAATACTGATACCGGGAAGGACTTGCTCCTCCCCCATTTCCTCGCCGCGGGCGTCACGTCCACCCACTCCACGCCGGGTTTCTTATAGAACCAATCGTCCCCGGCATGGATCATCAAGTTGTCGTTTTTCCCGAACAACAGTTCCAGGAAGACGGGTTTGCTCTTCAAGGGAAGATTCCAGCCCAGTCCGTCTGAATCGTCCGAGGCGCGCCATTCCAGCTTCAACGCTCCATCGAGGCGGGACCATTGCTCGCCCGGCGTGAAATAGGGCTGACGGATGAGCTCCTTATAAATCGGCAGAAAAGGGGTGGGCCGCCCCACCCTGATATCGTTGGGATCCTCCCTTTCCAAACCAAGCCGGGCCCGATCCCGGAACTGGTAGAAGGTAATCCCCTTCAAATAGGCCGCCTTTCTTTTCAGAATCTGCCGGTAGAAGGATTCCATCCGTTTGGCTTGATTTTCCAAGCCACCCACGGTCCCGTCACAATTGAACTCACAAACCTCCAACCCCTTGTCCATTCCGGTAATCTCGGTGAAGCGTTGGTGGCAGGTCTCCAACAGGAACCACATTTCCCGATCAGTAATGGCCGTGTAGGTTTTGTTCAGATCCTCGGGTTCGCAGGGCTGGAAGGGCCAGCCGAAATGCAGCGAAAGATATTTGTCCGTGGACCAGACATCGGCGGCCGCGAGCGTGGGCGCCAGCTCCTTTTCATGAAGCAAACTGCGCGTTTTGTAGTCGGGGACGGATCCCCAGCAGGAGGTCATCCGGACATGGGGTGCTTCCTTTTTCACGATTCTGGCGAAGCGCACGAAGAACCGGCCTACTTCCTCATAGGTATAGCGGCGGTTGAAGGCGAACCAAGTCCCGTCGCACTCATGGTTCAGACGCAGCCGCATGCGTCCAAAGGGCCGCAGATCCCGGGCGATCGCCGTGATGTGGTCGTCTGAAATGGCGCAGTCCACGGTGAGGGTGAGCGTCACATCCTGGCCGTGCCGGCGGACGTCCCGCATCTGTTGAAATGCATCCCCGTCCCTGTCGCCATCCAGTCCCCCGGGATAGGGAAAATAATCGTCATAAGGATAGCCCCAGATAAACCCGCCCTTGTTTTTGAAAACCGTCGAGACGCGCTTGGGCCAACCCTTGTTCAAGGGGTAGTAGCAGAACATCAAGTTGATGTTGCGGTGGGGGCGGCCCAAGACGCTCAGGATGTAGTCCTGACCCACGTATTCGCTGCGCTCGCTGCCGTCGCCCAGATCCACGGAACAGGCGGCGGGAGTGAGGGCGACTCGGCGGGTTTGACCAGGCAGGGGTTCGATTTTCATTTTTGTTTTCTATCGGATAGACTGGATTTCAAGGATCAGCACCGTCTCGGCGGGCACCTCCCAGTGGATCGTGGCGCCATACTTCGCCGTGACCGCGCGTTCCGCGGCCGGATAACATTGGCTGATCCGGTAGGCACTGCCGTTCGTCAAGTCGATGCTTTCTTCGCTGAGGGCAAAATCGGCCTTGAGTGAGGTCTTGTTGGAGTTGAACAGGAACACAAAGCCACGACCGCCGACAATATGCGCGCTGCCGTCGACCTTGCCGGGAGCGGGCCAGTCGGGCAGATCCTTGCGCACTTTCAGGTACTCGGCGTGTTTCCGGCCCCAATCGAGCCACTGGCGGATCTCGGCCTTGTCCTCGTCGGGAATGCCCGTCTTGGTCGGCATCTCATACATCTGGTTGGGCGACGACGACATTGCGCTGAGCAGCAGGTAATCGAGATGTCCCCGGGGCCAGACCGGCGGCCTTCCCTTGCCGTCCCAGGGAGGGAAAGCCAGCGGCAGGATTTCGCTGTACTGGCCGGCATCGAAACTGACTGATTCCGTACCGGCCCAACTGGGAAAGAGCAACGGTTGATCAAGGTAGTGAGGCAGGAATTCATCGTGGACGCGGGCGCGTGACGCGGCCCGGATTTGATCACCTGCCGCGAGGTTCGAAGCCGAACCGGTGCCCGTTTCGACCATGGTGAAGCACGCGTCGACGTTTCTCATCATCCACACCCCCAGATCCATCGCCGGCCGGCACGTCAGGATGTACGTGTCCGGATCCTGTTGGCGCACGCGGTCAAACAGTTGCGCCAATGCCCGCTGGCAGGCGTAGGTGGAGTCGCCGGGCAGATGGTCATGGTTGGCGGACTGGCAGTCGACGCGAACAACGGTCGTGTACAAGCCGCCGCCGCCGAAAAAGTCGCCATCCATCGCCCAACCGGGATAGCGTTTGCCCGTTAAGCCATCGAGGTTGATCCGCTCGATCCAATCGAAGAAATCCCGATCGGCGATACAGTTACCCTCGGCATACACGTTCGGATTCATACAGGAACGGGGCGTCGTCGGTCCCGGCACAAAAAGCCAATCCGGGCGGTCGGGTCGAAATGGTTTCCCTCCTTCCCAGGGGTGCGTGTTGTTCATCGAACCCCACATCAGGACCTTGACGCCGGCTTTCCGGGCGTGCTGCAGGAATTTTTTCACCATTGGACCGGGCCCATAAGTGTCGTTGGGCCCCAGGCCATTCATCTTCTGGGTCTCGCCGCCCCAAGGGTGGCTGTCGGTCACCCAGTCGATCCCGCAGGAGGCGAGAAAATCCAGCGACCGCATGTCTCCCTCCAAGGATTGCTCCGTATAAGCCTTGTGCTCCATCTGCGAGGGCCACCCACACGCCATGGGAACCAGGCCGAAGCGCGGCGGGCCGAGGATCGCGGAGGTCATCGCCACCATCGCGTCCGACTCCGAACGCAAGGGTAGATTGTTCGGCGCCGATTCACCGGGTTGTTTTCGATAGACGCCAAAGTACACCGGCTCGGATTCAAATGGCTCCTGCGCCTTGATCTTGAGGCTGGGTGGATAGGCCAGGATCACCTGGGTCGCGTTCGAGGAGCTGGCGTCAAAGGGAACCTCCGTCCCCGTGAAAAGACCGCCCCGGGGGCTGCGGAGAAAATACGTGGAGCACGGCTCCTGTCCCGGCTGGCGCCCGTATTTCGGATAGCGATAAGCGAGCATCGTCAATTCCGGTCCGGAAAATCGCGGCTGGCTGACGATCAATGTTTTCAGGCCATAATCGCGGGCGGCGGTCAGCGTCAGCTGCTTTTCCACAAAATGGCCACGCAGGGTATAGCGCGCCTGAATGGTGAAATCCACGGTTCGGTAATCGGCCTGCAGCAGGCTGCCTTCAACAACCAGCCTGACCAGCCTGGCATCGGCAAAACCCACGCGAAATCCGACCGCCTCAATCGCGAACTCGTCGCCCACCACCCGGTAGGTCTCACCTGTCAGTTTATTCTCGAGGGTGCACAAGGCGCCCGTTCGGCGGTCAAACACCAGGCCCATTTGATCACTCTGCAGCGTGACGCCCCCGGCGGCGGCAGGTTGACCGGAGTCACTCTCTCCGGGCGGCTGCGCATACGCACCCCAGAGCCCTCCCAGCACGACCGCCGTCATCCAGCCTCGACGAATCCCCGCCGTTCCAATTTGGACAAGCCTGGCGGCCGTCGCGGGCGCGGCGGAATCATCCGGAGACTCATCCGGCAAAGGCCGCAGGAGATCAGTGGCAGGGGACATGGCAGTATTGGCTGGGAGGGAGCGACGGGGGTTACTTTCGCTCCTTCCTTCCGACATGCTTCTATTTTGGATGATT
>JBAZMN010000042.1:0-8371 GCA_041649735.1 Opitutaceae bacterium
GCTCCAGATGATCGTAGATGAACAGCTCGCGGATGAAGGGAATGTCGCGCAGCCGGGACCCGTCGAGTTCGTGCAGCTGCACCGGATGGTTGAAAATAAAACCGGGATGAAAGAACTGGAGCTGAAAAGGCAGCTGTTCCCGGCGCCACCAGGTGTGGTCCGGATCAAAGCGAATCCGGCGGTGTTCGTCGTAGCTGAGGTCGAGCAGAAATTTGGGCACCGGGCTTGTCCGCGGATGATACGGCTGCGCCGCCAGCCGCTTGGCGCGGAAACGGAGGGTGTCGAAATCGAACGTCTCCTCTTGGGCACGAACACCCGAAAGCGGGGACCAGACGGCCAGCAGGATCAGCCAGAGGAAACCATGCTTCATCGCAGGAAATAACCGCGCTGTTTATCCGAGACCGGAAGTCCGGCCTGCTCCATCACGGCCAGGAAGTCCTCCCAGGCAACCCGCTTGGCGCGGTTGGCCGCGACCGGGCCCTCGGCCTCCTTCCGCAGCAGGTAGCTCGGATGGTAGGTGACGCGCAGCGGCCGGCCGCGGTAGTCGTGCCAGCGTCCGCGTACTTCGCCCAAGGTCCGGAAACTGTGGGCGCCGAGCAGGCCGCGGGCCGCCGTGGCGCCGAGCGCCACGAGCAGGGACGGGTTCACCACCTCAATCTGGGCGGTGATGAACGGGAGACAAAAGGCCATTTCCTCGGGGGTGGGCTCGCGGTTGCCGGCCTGGGTGCCGTCCGCCCGCGGCGGCAGCTCCGGCCGCCAGTTCATAATGTTGCCGATGTAGACGTCGCTGCGTTCGAGCCCCATCGCCTTGATCATTTTCGTCAGCAGCTGGCCGGCCGGGCCGACAAACGGCTCGCCCTGCTGCTCTTCCTCGGCGCCGGGTGCCTCGCCGACAAACATGACCTTCGCGTCGAGGCTGCCCACGCCGAACACCACCTGTTTGCCGGGACGTACATGCGCCCGACAGACCGGATGCGTGAGCACCAGTTCCCGCAGCGCCTGCCAGCGGGCGGCCTTGTCGCCGGCCGGCAGGACCACCGTGGGCGGCGGCGGAAGCGCAGCAGGACCACCGGAGGCGGGAGGCCGGAGGCGGGAGGCCGGTTCGGCCGACGGAGTTTCCGGCCTCCGGTTACTGGTCTCTGCCTCCTGGCCTCTGGCTTCTGACCTCTGACCTCTGACCTCTGGCTCCTGGCTTCTGATCTCTGATATCTGACTTCTGGCCCCTGACCTCTGGGTCCCCGCCTCCCTCGAGGCCACCAGCCGCCGCAACGTGGTCAAGCTCTCAGCCGACATGGACACGGTCCGCACCCCCTCGGCTTTGAGCCGTTTGAGTTCGTCGGTGAGAGCCAGAAGGACGGAACGCATGAGATTAAAGCGGGAAATGGACCATGGATGACGCAGATCCGCACGGATGAATGCTCGCATCCGTCCAATGGTGAATAGTGCGAAATCCGTCTTCCATGGCGACCCAGCAATGATCGCGTGCCGGCACGCTCCTACAAGCTATTCGTGTCAATCGGTGCAATCCGTGGTCAGAAAATGTCGCTACGCCCGCAAGGCGAGCAGCTTTTCGACGTACTTGCCCAAGAGGTCGAATTCCAGATTCACGAGGTCGCCGGCGCGCTTTTCGCGCAGGTTGGTCACCTCGATGGTGTGCGGAATCAGCCAGACCGCCACGACGTCGCCCGCCACCTCGGCCACCGTCAGCGAGATGCCGTCGATGGCGATGCTGCCCTTGTGGATCAGGTACCGGCCGGAGCCGGCGGGGGCGCGCACCCGGATATAATAGTCCTGGCCGCGCGGCTCCAGCACCTCGATCGTGCCGAGCCCGTCGATGTGGCCGGTGACAAAGTGGCCGCCGACCTTGCCGTCGAAGCGCAGGCTGCGCTCAAGATTCACGAGCGCCCCTGGTTTCAGCGCAGAAAAATTGGTCAGCCGGCGCGTTTCCTCCAACACGTCAAACTGCAGGTTCCGGCCGGCGGCCTGGACCACCGTGAGGCAGCAGCCGTTGACGGCGATGCTGTCGCCGACGGCGACCCCTTCGCGGGCCTGGTCGGCGGCGATGACCAGTTTCCACGCCGCCTTACCCAACTGGAAGGACCCGACCTGCCCTGCTTCCTCAACAATGCCGGTAAACATGATGCGGTTGGTAAACGGTCACGGTCGACAATGCGAGTAATCTCCCATCAAGAGAGAGCAGACTCAAGGGGGTTCATTTCAGCTTCACCCGGCGGACGGCCGTCTCGCCGCCACGGCTGGTGAGGAGGACGAACTCGGAGCGGTCCTTGTCCGCCTCGATGGCGGCGAGCGCGGCGACCGCCTCGGCGTAGGTCTTGATCTCGCGGCCGTCGATCTCCCGGACCCAGTCATCGGGCTCCAGCCCGCCCATCGCCGCCGGGCTGTTCGCCTTGACGAAATCAACGATCACCCCGGCCTGCTCGGCGCGTTTCACGCGGTGGGCGATGCCGTCGCCGTAGAGAAATTCACGCACGGTCAGGCCCAGCCGCTCGAAATACCGGCGGTCGGCTTCGCGCAGGATCTTCGGCTCGTCGCCGAGCGTGACCTTGAGGTCGAGCCGCTGGTTGTCGCGCAGCACGGTGAGGGTCAGATCGTCGCCCGGCCGGCGGCGCTCGACCTCCCGTTCCACATAGGTGGCGACCACCTGGTCGGGCTTGAGCCGCGGCAGCGGTTTGTCCTCCAGCGCCACGATGATGTCGTGTCCCTTGAGCCCGGCTTTTTCCGCCGGACTGCCCTCGAGCACTTCGCTCACGACCAGCGCCGATTGGTTCTCCAGCTTGAGAAACCGGGCGACCTCGGGATCCACCGGTTCGAGGCCGAAGGCGCCCAGCCAGGGCAGCGGCCGGCCCGCGGCGTTCTCGGGGATGCGGCCGAGATAGGACAGCACCTCGTCGGCCAGGAGGAACACACTGCTTTCCTCCACATTGACCAGCACGACCGGCTGGCCACGCTCCTGGCGGGAAAACAGGAGGAAGTTCTGCCCGAAGGAGTTGAGGGTGAGACCGACGAGCGCGCCGTCGCGGTTGAAGACGGGCAGGCCCGGGCCGCCGATTTCGGAGGCGGCGATGGCCGTCGGCTGCGGCATGGGTTCGATGAGGCCGACGCGGCTCATGAGGAAATAGGGATGGAAATCCTCGTCCTTGCCGCGCAACCCGATGCTCCAGACCTCGTCGGCCAGCCGCACCGGCGGCGTGCCGGGACGCGCCCACGCGGTCAGCGGCACCAGCTCCGGGTGCAGTTTTTCCTCGGCGCGCACGAAATGCCAGCCGGTGAGGGCGTCCTGGCCCAGATACTCGGCGCGGTAGGCGGTGGCGGAGTTCGGCCGGTAGACCTTGAAGTCCTTGAGCCGCCGGATGGAAACGCGCGCATTGATGGCGGAAGCGGGCAGGATGATCGTGCCGTTGGCGTCGACGCAGACGCCCGGCACGGCAACAGGCTGGCGGTCGAGTTCATTTTCGATCAGGAACTCGACCGTGACACAGGATTTGATGCGCTCGGCGAACAGATCGGACAGATCGGCGGCGCGCAGCGGGAGCAGGGCACAGGCCGCGACCAGGAGCCAAACTCTCACGAGTTTGGCGACGTGGCCCTGGATTACCGGAAAGAGCTGGTTCATGGTTTCAAGACGTACAGCGAAACCCGCCGGTCGCGCAGGGCCTCGACCAGCAGGGAGTCGGGCTTGGCCTCGAACTCCTGGTAGATGCGCTTCAGCGTCTCAAGGTCGGCCAGCGCCTGGCGGTTGACCTTGGTGATGATGTCGCCCGCGGCGATCCCCGCCACGGCCGCCGGGAAGCCGGATTGCACGCCGAGCACGATGACACCCGTATCGTCATCGAGCTGGTTTTCCCGGGCAAAGGCGCGCGAGACCTTGCGCACGCTCAGGCCCCACTTGTCGAAGGCCCACTCCTCGCCCATCCGGCTCTCCAGCTTCTCGGTGACCACGGGGATTTCCATCGCCTGGCCGCCGCGCCGCAGGCTGAGCCGGACGACCGAGCCGACGGGCAGGCTTGCGATCAGGTTCTGGATGGGCGGCAGCTGCTCGGGAAAACGGCCGTCGACCTTCTGCCCGTTGATCGCGAGCAGAATGTCGCCGCCGTGCAGGCCGGCGCGGGCGGCCGGCGAGCCCAGCTCGACGCTATTGATGAGCATGCCGGTGTTGAGCGCCAGGGCATAGAAATGCTCGAGATCCTGCAGCGTGCCGGGCACCAGGCCGATATAGCTGCGGGTGATGCTGCCGTGCGCCAGCAGACCGTCGACGATCCGCCGGGCGACATTGGCGGGAATAGCGAAGCCGAGATTGTCGGCGCCGACGTAGCCGCGGGCATTGATGCCGACCACCCGGCCGTCCTCGGTGACAAGCGGCCCGCCGCTGTTGCCGGGGTTGATGGCGGCGTCGGTCTGCAGCCACGTGTTGAAAGCACCCGTCTCATAGCCCCGCACCCCGCCGCTGTCCTCAAAATAGCGGCGGTTGTTGGAGATGATGCCCCGCGTGACCGTGCGGGTGAGGCCGTAGGGCGTGCCGACGGCATAAACGGTCTCGCCGACATAAAGCGCATCCGAGTCGCCAAACGCGGCGTGCTGGAACGCGAGTCCGCGCCGCTTCACCTCATCGAGGTCGAGGCGGATGAGGGCGAGATCGGTCCAGTGGTCCCAGCCGAGCAGCCGGGCGCCGACCCGCTCGAGGCTGGGCAGCGTGATGGAGATCTCAACCGCATGGGGGCTGGCAACGTGGGCGTTGGTGAGCACCAGGCCATCCGGCGACAGGATCACGCCCGAGCCCACGCCCGCCACAAACCGGCGCGCCCCAGCCTCGAAGGTCACTTCGCGCACGTCGATGCGCACCACGGCCCCGAGCAGCCGGTTGAAATCGCCGCTCATCGCGGCCGGCGCCGAGACCACCGCCGGCAGCACGATCAGAGCGCCGACGACCGCCCGGATGATTGACCAGGCGGGGGATTCATTCAAGGTGGAGGGTTTCAAGCGATGGCTACCGAATGCAAAGACTATGACTTTCAGAAGATCGAGCCTCATTGGCAAACCTTCTGGGAGGAAAACAAAACGTTCCGGACGCCGGACGACACGTCGAGACCGAAATACTACGTGCTCGACATGTTCCCCTATCCGTCGGGCAGCGGGCTGCATATCGGCCATCCCGAGGGCTACACGGCGACGGACATCGTCGCCCGCTACCAACGGGCGCGGGGATGCAACGTCCTGCACCCGATCGGCTGGGATGCGTTCGGCCTGCCGGCCGAGCAACATGCGGTGAAGACCGGCGCCCATCCGCGGGCCAACACCGAGGCCAACATCCGCACCTTCCGGCGCCAGCTGAAGGCGCTGGGCTTTTCCTACGACTGGGACCGCGAGGTCAACACGACGGACCCCGGCTATTTCAAATGGACACAGTGGATTTTCCGGCAGCTCTTCCAGCGCGGCCTGGCCTACGTGGACGAACGTCCCGTCTGGTGGTGCCCCGAATTGAAGACCGTGCTGGCCAACGAGGAGGTCGTCGACGGCCGGTCCGAGGTCGGCGGCCATCCGGTGGAGCGCCGCAACCTGCGCCAGTGGGTGCTGCGCATCACGGCGTACGCCGACCGGCTGCTGGCCGGCCTGAAGGATCTGGATTGGCCCGACTCGACCAAGCGCATGCAGGAGGCGTGGATCGGCCGCAGCGAGGGCGCGGAAGTGGCGTTCAAGCTCGAGAACCCCGCCCCGGGCGAGCTGAGGGTTTTCACCACCCGGCCCGACACCCTGTTTGGCTGCACCTACATGGTCGTCTCGCCCGAACATCCGCTCGTGCCCGCCCTGACCATCCCGGCACAGCGCCCCTTGGTGGAAAGCTACCGGAAAACCGCCGCGACCAAAAGCGATCTCGAACGCACCGATCTGGCCAAGGAGAAAACCGGTGTGTTCAGCGGCAGCCATGCCATCAATCCGGTCAACGGCGCGCGCGTCCCCGTCTGGATCGCCGACTATGTGCTCATGGGCTACGGCACGGGCGCCATCATGGCCGTGCCGGGACAGGATCAGCGCGACTGGGATTTTGCGAAGCAGTTCAACCTGCCGATCCTCCGCACCGTGCAGCCGCCGGAAAGCTTCAAAGGCGAGGCCTACGTCGGGGACGGTCCGGCCATCAACAGCGCCAACGCCGAGGTCTCCCTCAACGGTCTCGGCATCGAAGCCGCCAAGGGGAAAATCATCGCCTGGCTCGAGCACAAGGGCCTCGGCCAGCGCAAGGTCAACTTCAAGCTGCGCGACTGGCTCTTCTCGCGCCAGCGCTACTGGGGCGAACCGTTCCCCATCGTGTGGGTGGAAGAAGCCGAGTATCGCCGCGCCCTCGCGCATCGCGCGGTGCCGCAGCCGGCGAAACCGGTGGCCTACACGCAGGCGGGCCGGACCCGGTACGCGCTGGCCCTGCCCGAGGACGCGCTGCCCCTGCTCCTGCCCGACGTGACCTCCTACCTGCCTTCCGGCACCGGCGAAAGCCCGCTGGCCAACGTCACCGACTGGCTCGAGATCTGGTATGACTTCACCACCGGCGCGGCCCGGCCCGCGACCCAGCCGAAGCCCGCGGGCGATACCTGGATCCGCGCCCACCGTGAAACCAATACCATGCCGCAGTGGGCCGGCTCCTGCTGGTATTACCTGCGGTATCTGGACCCGCAGAATCCACACGCCATCGCCGGCCGCCAGCTGCTCGAATACTGGGGCATGCCGGATCTCTACGTGGGCGGCGCGGAGCATGCGGTATTGCATCTGCTCTACGCCCGTTTCTGGCACATGTTCCTGTACGATCTTGGCATCGTGCCGCAGTCCGAGCCATTCCGGAAACTATTCCATCAGGGCATCATCCTGGGCGAGGATGGCGAGAAGATGTCCAAGAGCCGCGGTAATGTGGTCAACCCCGACGCCGTCATCAAAGAGTATGGCACCGACGCCCTGCGGCTGTACCTCATGTTCCTGGGGCCGCTGGAAGCCATGAAACCATGGAATCCGCGCGGCATCGAGGGCGTGTTTCGCTTCCTCAACAAGGTCTGGCGCGAGTGCATCGGCGAGGCGGGCCTGCCGCTGGCAAAAATCGCCGCCGGCGCGACCGATTCGCCCGAGATCGAGCGCCTGTTGCACGAAACCATCCGGAAAGTGGGCGAGGATATCGAGACTTTGCGTTTCAACACCGCCATTTCGCAAATGATGATCTTCGTCAACGCCGTCCAAAGGGCCCCGGCGGTCAGCCGCCGCACGATGCTGGCCTTTCTGCAATTGCTGGCCCCTTTCGCACCCCACCTCGCCGAGGAATTGTGGGCCCGACTGGGGGAAAAGACCTCCATTCTGCATGCACCCTGGCCGGCGTATGATGCAGCCAAGCTCGTGGTTGAGCGGGTGAAACTGGTGTTCCAGGTTAACGGCAAATTCCGGGGCGACCAGCTGGTGCCGGTCGGTCTGGCCGAGGCGGATGCGGTGGCGCTCGCGCAACAAAACTCCCGCCTGACTCCTTATCTGACTGGCAAGGTTGTAAAAAAAGTCATTTATGTGCCCGGACGAATCCTTAATCTTGTGGTCGGATAATTTTTCTCGTTTTTTCTCAAACTAGGGCTTTCACCCTAGACTAAATCGAACTGCCAGCCCGTGGAGGTTAATCATGAAAACAGCCGGCAAATTATTCGCAGGTACAGTGTTGTACTGCTTGGCGACGGTGTCAGCCCTGACCCAGGAAACTGTGCCAGGGAAGGTCTATGTCGCGGAGGTCGTCGGCGGAGTGACGTTTACCATGGGTGGCAAGGTCATCAATCTGAAGAAAGGTGATTCACTGCCCGTCCAAGGCGCCCGCATCGAAACCGCCGGTGCGGCCTCGGTCATCCTGGTCTACTCCAACGGCACCAGTATCCTGATTGATGAGAAAACCATCGTTGAGATCCGTAAGTTTATCCAGAAGCCCTTTCCCGGCGGAGTAGACACCGCCGTGCTCGAGCCTTCCGTCTCCGACACGCTTGCCAGTATCATCCAGGGTCGCGTGATCGTCATCGCCAATGAGCTGGCCTCCGGCACCTCCATGATTTACCTGACCCCGCAATCCCAGGTGAAAATCCGCGGCAAGGAAGTGGTCATTGATGTGCGGGATCAGGAGACCCGCATTAGCATGCTGGCCGGCGATGCGACGGTCATGCCGCAGAACGCGGGCCCAGACAACCTGGGGCAGCCTCTCCATGGCGGGCAGACGGCGGTCGTGACGAATTCGGCGGCCACAGGGCCGGAAACAATCCAAGTGACGGCGTTGGATCAGAATTTCCTCAATAGTGTTTCGCTGCAGGTTGCAGCGACCGAGCGGGCGCAAAAAGTCGTCGTTTTTCAAACG
>JBAZMN010000043.1:0-8308 GCA_041649735.1 Opitutaceae bacterium
CGGGCGTAGTTGCCATCCGCCCGGCTGCCATCTTCCGACCAGTTGGCGGAAAGGGCCGCGGTGCTCTTGTCCTGATGGGTTGTCGTCAAAACCTGGGCCGCCGCCAGTCCCCGGCCGCCAGCCTCCGCCGTGATCCGGGAGGCATCCCCCGCGCCCAGCACGTCGCTGGTGAGTTTGATCACCCCCGACAGGGCATCGGGTCCGTAGCGCGCCGAAACCGGTCCCGGCACGACCTCGACGGTTGCAAATTCTCCTGCATCGAGCGTTCCAAAATCAAATCCGCCGCCCCGCGAGTCGGTTGGATTGTTCACCGGCACCCCGTCCAGGAGTACGATCGTGTAGTTCTCTTCCCCGCCCCGCAGGTAAAGGGACGAGCGGCCGCCCGGGCCGCCGGGCTGATCGATGTGCACGCCAGGCAATCCGCGCAACGCATCGACCATCGTCGACCCTGTCTCGGTTTCAGGCCGGACCGTCGCCGTGAGCGCGGTCCGGGTATCACGTGCCCACGGCGGCTCCACGGCGTCGAGTTCGTAGGGCGGCAGCGTGACCACTTCGCCAATGCCGGAAACGGTCCCTGCGTCCGGCTGTGATGCGGGTGCGGTCTTCTCTGCCGCGGTCTGCCCCGCAAGCGGGCTGAGCGCCAGCAGCCAAACGAGCCCTCCCACACGGATCACCCTTCGGCATCGTGAGCGATGGAGCGGCATCAGAAAATGTCGGTTCACGGCTTGCGGTTCAGGCAGTCACTCTCGGTTGAGAGTGGAAACAAATGGCCGCACCGCAAGGATTCCGCTCATCCGTCATGGTTCCATGATCAGTCGGCTCCGTCGGAGGCCCGCGGCGGCGTATCGGCCTGTCCGCTCAGCGCTGCGAGCCGCTCCTCGTAATCGGCCTTCTGCAACGCCGCGATGATCTCGTCGATACAACCCTCCAGCACCTGCGGCAGATTGTAGAGCGTGAGACCGATGCGGTGGTCGGTGACCCGGTTTTGGGGGAAATTGTAGGTACGGATGCGCTCGGAACGGTCGCCGGTGCCGATCTGGCTGCGGCGCTGGGCGGCATATTTGGCACGTTCCTCGTCCTCCCGCAGCTTGAGCAACCGGGAGCGCAACACCGCCATGGCGCTGGCCTTGTTTTTCTGCTGCGAGCGGCCGTCGGCGCAGAAGACGATCATGCCCGTCGGCCTGTGGATGATGCGCACGGCGGAGTCCGTAGTATTGACGCCCTGCCCGCCCGGGCCGCTGGCCCGCTGGACGGTGATCTCCAGCTCCTGCGGATCGAGATGGATGTCGACCTCCTCGGCCTCGGGCAGCACCGCGACCGTGACGGTGGAGGTGTGGATCCGGCCGCTGGCCTCGGTGACGGGCACGCGCTGCACGCGGTGGACGCCGCTTTCAAATTTGAGCTGCCGGTAGACATCCCGTCCGCTGATGAGGAAGCTCACTTCCCTGAAGCCGCCGCGCTCGCTCCCACTGCTGCTGAGCGGTTCGATTTTCCAGCTGTGCGCATCGGCGTACTTTTGGTAGAGCCGGGCGAGTTCCGCGGCAAACAGCGCCGCCTCCTCGCCGCCCGTGCCGGCGCGGATTTCCATGACGGTGTTGCGCGAGTCCGTCGGTTCCGGCGGCAGCATGGCCAGCAGCACCGCCTCCCGGAGTACGGCCCGGCGGTGTTCCAGGCTGGGCAGCTCTTGCACGGCCAGTTCACGGAGCGCCGGGTCGGCGGCGGGATCCCGGGCCAGGGCCTGGGCTTCGGTCGTCTCGCGAACCAGTTTTTCCAATGCCTGATGGTCGGCGACCAGCTGGGCGAGTTTCTGCTGCTCGCGGGTGACTTCGGCCGCGCGGCGCGGGTTGCCATAAAACGACGGCGCCGCTATCTGCGCATTGAGCTCGTCAAGGCGCCGCTGAAAAGGGGCGATGTCCGGCAAAATATCCATGGAGAAAAGGGAGAGGGAGGCGGGGAGATTTGCGAATTGCACCAGCCGCCGTCTGCGGCTTGGTTACAGCCAGTCACCCTGCGGCGGTAGCCCGCCTACAAGTGACGATCCGCAATGGCCACGACGCTCTTCACTCCGAACATCATCGCCTGCATCTGGGACTTCGACAAGACTCTTATTCCGGGCTACATGCAGGGGCCGCTGTTCCGGCGCTACGGGATCGACGAGGCGACCTTCTGGGCCGAGACCAACAAGCTGGTCGAGAACTACGCCCGGCGCGGTTACCGCATCTCCGGCGAGATCGGCTATCTGAATCACATCCTGACCTACGTGCTCGCGGGCAAGATGCCGAAGCTCAACCGCAAGGTCTTCCGCGAGCTGGGCAAGGAGATCGAGTTCTATCCCGGGCTGCCGGGTTTCCTGGTCGGGAGCAAGGGCTTCATCCGCGAAAAACCGGAGTACCTCAAGTACGGGATCCAGCTCGAGCATTACATCGTGAGCACGGGCATTGCCGAGATGATCCGGGGCAGTGCGGTCGCGCCGCATGTCGACGGCATCTGGGGCTGCGAGTTCATCGAGAATCCGCTCCAGCCCGGCTTCCTCCAACAGAAGGAATTCGACCTGGGGGCCGAGGCCGAGATCGCGCAGATCGGCATGGTCATCGACAACACCACGAAGACCCGCGCCCTGTTTGAGATCAACAAGGGCACCAACAAGGATCCCTCGCTGGAGGTCAACGCCCGGATCCCCCCGGGCGACCGCCGGGTGCCGTTCTCGAACATGGTCTACATCGCCGACGGGCCGAGCGACATCCCCAGTTTTTCGGTGGTGAAGGAGCGCGGCGGCAAAACCTACGGCGTGTACAATCCAACGCGAAGCGACGAGTTCAAACAGAACGACCAGTTGCAGCGCGACGACCGGATCGACCATTACGGCAAGGCCGACTACCGGGAAGGGAGCGAGACCTACAACTGGCTCCGGTTGCAAATCCAGGAGATGGCCGACCGCATTGTGGCCGAACGCGAGGCGACGGTGGCCAGGCGCGTGGCGCGCCCGCCACGGCATCTCAATCCGACCCCCGAGGAAGAGGAATCCCGGCGCAAGACCCGGCAGCCGAAACAGGCGACGTTTCTGGAGTAGCCCAATCCGGTGTTCCCGACGCCGGCTTGGGCACCGGCGTGAATCCGGCTAAGGCGCGCTCGCGAGCTGTCCCTGCAGGTGCGCCACCAGATTGTTGACCTGCGTCGCGTACTGGTACGCCGAGGCCGGCACCCGGTCGTTGATCACCTGGTCGAGACCGGCATTCCAGGCCAGCGCGATGTTAAACGGCGTGGCTTCGTAACCATTGCTTTCCAAACCGCGTTTCAGCCATTCGTAATGCTTCACCGCCACTTCGTCGGCCGCCTGGCGCTGCACGGCCAGGGAAAAAGGCTTGTGGGTGTACATCCGCCACGTGGAGCTCCGGAATTGATACGGCCCCAGTTCGCCGTGCGGACCCACCCGGGTGCTGTTGCGCGGATTCTCCACCCAGTTGATCGCCTGGAGTGTCTCCCACCGTTCCGATGCCAGCGCCGAGCCCCAGCCCAAGGCCAGCGCCGCGAGAAGAAGGAACCGATGTATTCTGTTTGTTTTGCTATCCATGACCGGCGAAAAGGGGCGCGCATGAAGGGTCGCGGGTGAAAAGGTGTAAAGGGGTTTTTGTTCACAACGCCAAATTGGCGCTGGTTTTTACATCTATCGGACGGGTTTGGGTATTTTGCACGGGCCGATGGACCTTCCACGGCGCAGACGGTTCGTAAAAATATCCCAGCGCAGCCAAATAAAAAAAGGAACATTCCCCGTCGGCGCGCCGGCTTCATTTTTTACGTTTGAGGTTTTCCCGTGACAGGTCCGCCGCTGCCTATCGCGGAAATGCCGCAGTCTGCCTCTCGTCGATCGACCCGCGGCGCGTCGTCAGCGTCGGGGCGCCGCGATGACGTGATCCAGGATGAACTCGGCCACATCAGCCTTGGGCGCGGGGCCAAAAATAAATTGGACTCCGTTTCGCGCCAGCAGCAGCACGCGGTTGTTCTCCGCATCCATGCCGAGGCCCGGCCGGCTCACGTCGTTGGCCACGATCCAGTCGAGATTTTTCTCCTCCAGTTTGCGCTGGGCGTGCGCTTCGAGGTCGTGCGTCTCCGCGGCAAATCCGACCACGGTCTGTTCGGGTCGCTTGCGGGCGGCGAGGGTTTTCAGGATATCGACGGTCGGCGCCAGCTCCAGCCGCCGGTCACCGCCGCTTTTTTCCAGTTTTTCTCGGGCGGTGAACTTCGGACGATAATCGGCCACCGCCGCCACCGCGATGAACAGGTCGCACCGGGCGAAGAGCGGCTCGCACGCCCGGAACATCTCCGCGGCGGAGATCACGCGGTGGGTGGCCACGCTCTCCGGCGCAGGCAGGGCCACCGGTCCGCTCACCAGATCCACCTGCCACCCCCGCCGGGCGGCGGCGGCGGCCAGCGCGTAGCCCATCCGGCCGCTGGAACCGTTGCTCAGGAAACGCACCGGGTCGAGATGCTCGCGGGTCGGTCCCGCGGTGATCAGGCAGCGCATGAATGATTGCACACCTGCATGCATGACAGCCGGGACACGCCGTGTCCATTTCACGGTTGTCTGCTCGTCAGTCGTTCTTGGTAGGGGCGCGGACTTGCCGCGCCCTCCGAAGAATTGGGTGCAACAAGCCCAGCCGCCGCGACCGTTCATCAGGAAACGGCGCGCCAAGGATAGCGCGCCCTACCCAGCGGCAACGCCACGGCCTCTAAAGAATGCCCCGCAATGTCTCCGCCTTGCCAGCGCCCATCAGCACGTACGCCAGCCTCTGGTCGGCCCACGCAACCACGGACTGCAGGCCTTGTTCGCGGAAACGGGGTTGACCGGTGCCGGCGTCAAAATCACTCCGCCGCGCAATGTACAGGTGATACCAGTGGCCGCTGCGGTTGAAGCAGATCTCAAACACTTCATGCCCGGCGATACTCACACCCCGGCAGTTCTGCGCCTTGAGTTGGGCCAGGTCCACCGGCGCCCCGGATGAGATCCGGTTCACGGGATTTTGCAGCCACGCGCCCAATTCACCAAGCTGGTCGGCATGCGGTCCGATATGCGCGCTGAGCGGATCCGCCAGGGCAAATCCGGCCAGCTGATCCAGGCCGGCGGGAGCGGCACCGGGGCCGCGGAACCAGTAGGTGGCCGCCAGGGTCAGGATCACGGCCAACGAGGCGGCCAGGGCCATCCAGGTCGCCGGACGCCACGCGGGCCGGGTCCGGGCCGACGTGCTCATGCGGGCCCCGGTCAGGATCGCCTCGCGCAGCCCGGCCGGCGGGAAGATGGCCTGCAGTTTGGCCGCCACCGCGGTGTCGAAGGCTTGCTCGCGCGCCAGCCACGTGCCCAGCACGGGATCGGTCTGCGCCTGCTGCAGCGCCTCGCAAAATGCCGCGTCACCGGCGTCGCGTCCGCCGGGACGATAGGCACGGAGAATGAATTTTGCCTGCTCGTTGTTCATGGCGTCCTGCGGTGTTGCTGCGATGGAAACGCAACGATGTTGTCCCGGGCGCTTTTTTCCCGCCGGTCCAGGATCGCCCGCAGCTGGACCTTGCCGCGCGACAGGCGCGACATGACGGTGCCCGCGGGGATATCGAGCGCTTCGGCGATCTCCTGGTAGGATAGCTCCTCCAGATAAAACAGGGTCAAAGGGACCCGGAACACCTCGTCGACCTCCTGCAGGGCGGACATGACGACCTGTGCGTCCATGGCCGCGATGATGTCAACCGCCGGCGCCGGCGGGTCAGCTTCGGCCGGCGGAAGATCATCCAGGGCCGTGGCCCGCGCGCCGCGGCGGCGCCCGCGCAGGAATTCGCGGTAGAGGGTGGTGAAGAGCCACGACTTGGCCTTCGACAGATCGCGCAACGTCTGCCCCTTGGTGGCCCAGATGAAAAACGTCTGCTGCGCCAGGTCGCACGCATCGGCCTGGTTCCGGGTCAGGCTCAGGGCAAAGCGGTAGAGCGACGCATAGTTCGCGTCCACCAGCTGCGTGAATGTGTCGGACCCCATATGATGTGAGAGAGGCGGTGTGCATCCTATTATTCCCGAAAAAATGCCTCGCGTCGAGGCGGCGACGTCGAATGTTGGCGCCATGCTCCGGATTCTGCTCCCGCCCAACCTCACCGCGGCGGCCGCGCGCAACGCCGTGGCGGTCAAGGTCGAGCTCGGGTCCGGGACAGATCCGGCGCCGGAGTTGCTGCCGGCGCTGGCCTGGCTCCAGCGGCAGACGACCACCCCGGCCCGGTCCCCGCTGTTCCTGCAATTCACCCGCGCCCAGTTGCGCGAGCTCATCCTGCTTACCGAGGACCAGCCGGTGTTTTTCTGGGTGAACCGGCCGACAGAGCCGCTCGCCTGGCGCAATGGCGACCTGAGCGAGGTTAGCCAGCATCTCGAGGAACCCGAGCTCCCCGACCCTGCTCCGGCTTCGCCAGCGGAGACATTCCGCATCGCGCGCCCCAGACCAGCGGGCTCCGGCACCGCCTCGCCGCTGGTGGTCGACGGCAGCGAGCACTATCTCGCCTTCACCCTGCCCGCCCGCGAGCACCCGACGTATGATGAGGCACTGCAGCTGGCCAAAGCCCACGGCTTCGTGCTTGAGACCTCCAACCGCCGGTGGTGGCTGCGCGACCGCCACAAGACGCTCAACTTTCTCGCAACCTATTGGACAGATCTGCACGAGCACTTTGGAGCGCAATTCACGGCCAATTTCATCCAGAATACGGCACGGTTGCAGCTGGCCGGAGTGATCTGCGCGGCGGCCGCCGGCCCGGATGGCTATGACGTCACGCTTGCGCTGCAAACCGGCCGGGCCTCCGAGGAGTCTGTGCGCGCCGCGATGTCCGGCGGCCGCGGCTACGTCGAGGCCAGCGACGGCATCGTGCTCCTGCCCGCGGCGACGATGGACCGGCTGGCCGAGGTGCGACGCCGGCTGTCGGGCGATGCCACCGGCGGGGCGGGTCCGCGGCAGACCCTGCACATCACCGGTGCGGGTGTGGTGGAGGCCGGCATCCTGCTGGAATCGCTGGCGCCAAACTTCCAGCCCCCGGCGGAGTGGCGGGCGCGCAGCGAGGCCCTGCGCAATCTCTCGAAGCTCCTGCCGGCACCCCTGCCCCCGGCGCTGGCCGGGCAGCTGCGGCCCTATCAGCAGATCGGCACGGCCTGGCTCTGGCATTTATACCGCCACGAACTCGGCGGCATCCTCGCCGACGAAATGGGCCTGGGCAAGACCCTGCAGGCGCTGGCCCTGCTCACGGTGCTGCATGGGGAGAAATCCCAAAACCCAAGACTCAAACCCCAAACGGGAAATCCCAGCCTAGTTGTCTGTCCAGCATCACTCGTGGAGAACTGGCGGCGCGAGGCGGCGCGGTTCACCCCGGAACTGCGGACCGTGGCGCATCACGGGGGAGCCCGGGCCGATGCCGCCGACGCGTTCAGCGCAGCCGATCTCGTCATCACCTCCTACGGCACGCTGGTGCGCGACCGGGAGTTGTTCGCCTCGGTGGAGTTTGCCTGCGCGATCGGCGACGAGGCCCAACACATCAAAAACCGGCGCACGCAAAACGCGCAGACCCTGCGCGGCCTCCGGGCCCGCGGTCGTTTTCTGCTCACCGGCACGCCGCTGGAGAACAGCCTCGACGACCTGCACTCGCTGTTCGACTTCCTGATGCCCGGCTACCTGGCCGCACCGCCGGCCGGGACGCGCGGCGACGACCGGGCCTGGCACGACGAGCGCCTGCTGGCCCAGACCGGCCCCTACATCCTGCGCCGCACCAAGGCCGTGGTCGCCCCCGAACTGCCCCCGAAAATCGAGCAGATCATCTATTGCGAGCTTCCGTCCGCACAGGCCGCGCTCTACCGCGCCTGGCAGGAACGCGGCGAACGGGAGCTCGATTCCCTGGCCGCCGGCGGCGCCTCCGACGCCCGGCTGCGCCTCGCCACGCTCACCCAGTTGCTGCGCCTCCGGCAGATCTGCTGCGATCCGCGGCTGGTGGAGGCGGTGGAACCGCCGTCCCTCGCTGTAGGGCGGGGTTCTCCTCCTTCGCCGAGCCTTCGAAGCGCCGGCCCGACCCCGCCACTCCCGAACGAAACGACGGCATCGGGCTTGCGCTCCACGGCCTCGGCGGCATCCGGCGATGCCGCCCCACACCGATCAGAGCCGACATCTCCGCCCGTGGATTCGCCTTCCAATCCTGCCGCTGTTCCAGGCATTGCGTCAGCCAAACTCGAAGCCTTCCGGGAGCTGCTCGAGGAGGCGGTCGACGACGGCCATCGCCTGCTCGTGTTCTCCCAGTTCACCTCCCT
>JBAZMN010000044.1:0-8301 GCA_041649735.1 Opitutaceae bacterium
AGGCCTGCGCCTTCTGCTATTACCGCCATTGCCCGGCGGAGTCGAAGCACTGGTTCCACCTGGGGGCGCTGATGGCCGGCGCCAATCGTATCCGGCAGTATTACGGGCTGGAGCAGATCACGCTGTCAGGCGGGGAGCCGACGATCTACCCGCGGATCGCCGCCCTGGTGAAGCACTGCGCGAACATCGGCCTGGAGGCGCTGATCAACACGCACGGCGCCAACAATACCCAGGCTTTCGTGGCCGAGATGGAGGATGCCGGCCTGGCTCATTGGATCGTCAGCCTGCAGGGATTGCAGGAAACGCACGATGTGCTGACGCGGCGCCCGGGGGCCTGGCAGCGAGCAGTGGAGGGGCTCCGCTACCCGCGGCGGCCGGTCCTGATCAACACGACGGCCACCGCGGAGAACATGGCCGAGCTGCCGGTGCTGGCGGCACACCTGCGGGAATGGTTGCCGCCGACGGTCTGGCACGTTCTGAATTTCCTGCCGTTTGGGTGGGAAGGACACGAGGGAGAAGCGTCGTTTGCCGCAAAGCTGGACGATATCGGTCCATACCTGGCAACGGCGTTCGAAATACTGGAGGCGGCGGGCTGGGAATGCAACCTTCAATACTACCCGCTCTGCATTGCGGATCGTTACGGCATAGCGCCCAACGCGATGACCTTTTACCAGGGCCAGTACAACCCCTGGGATTGGTGCATCGTTCACACGCGGCGAATGCCGAAGGATGCGGTTGAAGAGGCGGGCGGCATAGAGGCCGCCAGGCGCCGGCTGATCGAGGGTGTGGTCAGCAACCGCCAAAACGAGCGCTGCAGCGCCTGCCGCTTCCAGCCTATTTGCGAGATGGTGCCTCCGGGCAGCGATTTGAGCGTGCTGGACCCGGTGGCCGGGGCGCCTGTGTTTGACATCAGGCATTTCGAGAAAGGTGGAACGTTCGCATGAGTCCCGAAGAGGAACGACTGCATGGCACGAGCGCTGCAAACCAGATGCTGTATTTCACGTCGATGGGTGACTGGAATTGCCCGGTGAGCAATGGCGACGAGATGGCGGCCGGAGTCCGGCCCGAGGAGGGGCAGCTGCTGTACGGCCTGGTGCGGGCCCTGCATCCCGAGGTCATCCTGGAGCTGGGCACCGGCTACGGATTCTCGACGATCCACCTGGCGGCCGGCTGCCGGGATGCCGGCCAGGGCAAGGTTTATACCGTTGAGGTCGTGAACGAAAGGCAGGCGGCAGCGGTCGAGAACCTGGTGGTAGCCGAGCTGGGCCCGTGGGTGTGCTTCAGTAAGGAGCCGCCGATCGACCGGCAATTTGACCTGGTGCTGCTGGACGCCGGCCATACGGCCGAGGAGGTGAGGCTGTACCTGGAGTTCGTTGCGCCGCGGCTCCGGCCCCACGCCCTGGTCCTGGTACACGATGGCTGCTGGCAAGCCCACGCCCGGGCGGCGGCCTGGGCGACAGATGTCAACTGGCAGCGGATCGAGCTGCCGATGACGTCGACCGGCGGGCTGGTCATCCTGCAGAAAGGGGAGGACCGATGACGAAGCGCAACCACAATCGAGTCCCACAGGCGGCCATTCAGGAACCGGGGCCGCAGATCGTCGTGGCCGTCCCGATGGAGCGCACGATCGCAGCGGAATGTGCGCTGTCGATATTCGCCGTCGTGCGGCAGGGCTGGCACTTTTTCGGCCGCGGCTATGGGCGCACCGACATCCACCGCAATGAGTTCGCGCGGATGCTGCTGCACTCGACGTTTACGCACATCTGCATGCTCGATTCGGACCACGTTCACCCGCCCGACGTGGTGCAGCGCCTGGCCCGGCACGTCATTGCCGATCGCCGGCGCCTGGTCGTGGGCGGGCTGAATTTCAGACGGACGCCGCCCTACGATCCCTGTGCGTTTCTGGAGGGAGCTGACGGCCGGATGTATACGCTGGTCGATCTGCCGCCGACGCTGATGGAGGTGTCGGTGATCGGACACGGCGCGATCCTGATCAGCCGGGAAGTGTTCGAGCAGATCCCGCCGCCCTGGTGGCAGTACGAGTATGACTACGCCGGCGCAAGCGACCCGAAAGCCGACTGGAAGCCGCCCAGCGAGGACATGTTCTTCTGCAAGCTGTTGCGGGCCCACGGGATCAAGATGTGGTGCGACAACACGCTGACGAGCCCGCACAAGGGGGATCTTTGGATCGGGCCGGAGGCTTACCAGGCCTTCCTGCGGGCCCACCCAGAAGTGATCGAGCAGGTCCGCATGCGCGGGCACGTCAAGGAGGAGGAACATCGTGTGGAGATACCTGGGGAAGGCGTGGCTGCCGGGGATTCCGGCCCGCGACCTGACGGACGAGGAAGCGACGAAGTACGATCGGAAGCTGCTGAAGGAGTCGGGGCTTTATGAACGGGTCCGCGACGATCCCGGGCCCGCCGCCAACGGGCCAGGCGCCGGAGAAGCCGGACCGGGAGTCGATGCCGTGGCAGGAGATCCGTTGCCGATGCGGCCGGCTGTTGTTCCGGGTGCTGATCCTGGAGCCGGCGGTGGGGGTTGAGTTTGGCGTGGAGACCGTCTGCAGCAAGGGCTGTAAATCGCTGGTTCTGTGGCTGTCGAGCGGCGAGATGCGGTTCACACAGCGGAGAGAAAGGAAGGAGAGTCACATGATGACCGACAACACGAGCTAAAGGAGGCTCACATGGCAGGCAAGAAAGCGCTGCGGTCGATCCGCATCGGCCGCGAGACAACCGCCGGCACCGCCGTCCCGGCACTGAAATACTGGCGGGGGACCGGCACGCTGGAGGACACGCGGGAAACCGTGTTTGTCGAAGAGGACGTCGGCTACCTGTGCCCGCTCGACCGGGCCTATACGCCGCGGTTGGGCGCTGCGATCGCGCTCGATTCGACGCCGGCGACGTTCGAGCAGCTGCCGTACATCCTGACCTGCGGCGTCAAGCAGGACACGGCCGGCGAGGTGGACGGCTCCGGGTTCATCTACACATTCACCTTCCCCGAGCTGGCATCGAACACCCTCGACACGCTGACGATCGAGGGCGGCGACGACCAGGCGGCCGAGGAAGCGGCTTACATGTTCTGCCGGTCGTTTGCCCTGGAAGGCAATGCCGGCGAGGCGTTGATGATGAGCGCCGAGATGGTCGGGCGGCAGGTGACGGCCAGCGCCTTCACCACCACGGCGACGATCCCGACCGTCGAGGAGATCTTGTTCGGCAAGGGCGCGGTGTACCTGGATGCCGTTACTGGCACGATGGGCACAACGCCGGTGGCGGCCACGATCAAGGGCGTGAGGCTGAACGTCAATACCGGCATCCAGACGATCTGGACGATCAGCGACGAGCAGTATTTCGGCTCGATCGACCAGGGCCGCAGCGAGATCAGCTGCGACCTGACGTTTGCCCACAACGCGACCGCGGTCACCGAGATCGCCAACTGGCGGGCCGAAACGCCGCGGCAACTGCGGCTGCAATGGAACGGCGCGGCGCTGGCGACCGCCGGCACGACCTTCACGACCAAGGCCCTGCGGGTCGACCTGGTGGGCGTGTGGGAGAAGTTCTCGAAGATCGACGAGGAGGATGGGCTCGATATCGTCACCGGCACGTTCCGGGTGGTGCGCGATGCCACAGCGGCCAAGTTTGCCGAGATCAAGATCTGCAACCTGAATTCGACGATGGGGATTTGAGCCTGATAAAGGAGGCACGACAGATGTCCAAGGAGAAAGCTAAAAGGTTAGTGTTCCGCGTCCCGGGCCCGGATGCGCCCGGGTTCCTGAAGCGCCAGCGCAAGGCATTGGAGCTGCAGCGGGCGACTGCGCTGGCGCAGCAGGGCCGCGATCCCGATGCAGCCCTGGCCGCCTTCGACCAGACGGTGGAGTTCCTGGCCGAGTTCGTGACTGAGCCCGCCGACCGGGCCAAGGCGACCGAGGCGCTGCTGGAAGACGTCAGCCAGAACGATTTCGACGACATGCTGACGGCGATCATCGGGGGGCCGGAAAAAAACTTGTCAGCGGAGCCGAGTTCCGAGGCCTGACCAACTGGCTGAAGGGCATCGTCGGCTGCCGGCCGCCGGACTGGGCTTACGATCTGAAGATGGCTGCGGAATGGGGCATCCCGCCCTGGCAGGTCGAGGCCGAGTGCAGCCAGGTGTGGTACGAACGCTGGAAGGCCTACGCCCGAGCCAAGGCTGAAGCGGCCAAGTCTGAAGCAGGTTGAGAGGAAATAGCGCATGGGACGCCAAAAGCTCGAGATCCTGGTCGACTATGATGACCGCGGGGCGCCGCGCGACCTGCGGAAGCTGCACGATGCGGTGCGCGACGTCGAACACGCGGCGCCCGGGGCCAGCAAGTCGATGGGCGCCCTGGGCGGAGCCCTGGGCATGGTGCAGTCGGTGGCCGGCGGCATGCTGGTCGCCGGGGTGATCACCCGGTTGACAGGCAGCATCGCCGACCTGGGCCGCACGGCGATGGGCGCCGTTTCCCAGGCCCAGCAGCTGGAGCTGGCGATCAGCGCCCTGTTGACCGAGAACCTGATGTACGAAAAGGTCAACAAATCGGTCACGACCCGGGTGGCGTTGAGCGACGAGGAGCAGAAAAAGCTGCGCGACCTGAAGCTCGACTACGACCAGTACAACCGGCAGCTGCAGATCGCCCAGCGCAATTTCGGGGAGTACGCCGCCGCCCAGGGCGAGGGCGGCATCGACGCGCGCAAGTTCGGACTCGAGATGCAGGAGCTGCAGAACAAGATCGCCGATGTGACGGGCGAAATCGGCAAACTCGAGGCCAAGGATGGACAGCTGGTCACGACCAGCAAATCGGTCACTGAGCAGATTCGTTCCTACAAAGACGCGGCGGCGCTGGCCGAGGTGCAAAGCGGCAAGCTGCTGGTCGAGATCGAAAAGCTGGCGATCACGTCGCCGTTCAAATCGAGCCAGGTGGCCGAGATCGCCCGCCTGGGCGTGACCGCCCGCCTGTCGACCGAGAAGGTGATGGATTTCACCAAGGCGTTTCTCGATTACGGCTACGCCCACGGCCTGACCAGCGAGAACGTGGCGTTCGCGGCCGACCAGTTCCTGCAGCTGAAGAAGGTCATGAAGCTGAACGAGATCGACCTGCGCCAGCTGCGGCGCCTGGGCATCGACGTCGGGCGCGTCCTCGAGGTCGAGATGGGGATGTCGGTCGACGAGTTCAACGAGAAGGTCGGGCAGTCGCCGGAGCTGATGGACCAGCTGTTCGACAGCTTTACCGCCTACGCCAACATGGTCAGCAGCGGGGCGCTGGAAAAGAGCAAATTTAACATCGGCGTCTTCTTTTCCAACATCGCCGACGTGATGGAGGTCGGCAGCAAGAACCTGCTGAAGCCGCTGGTGGAAACGATCATGCCGACGCTGGGCGCCGCCCTGTCGAAGGCGGGCGACTTTGTGACCAGCCCGCAGTTTAAGAAGGTCGGCCTGGGGATGGCCGTCATCGCCCGGGAGATGATGCAGAAGCTGCGGCACGGGTTCCTGTACGGTAACTGGGATCCGCTGATCCGTGACTTCTGGCGCTGGACGGGGAAGGCGGCCGACATGGCCGGCGGGTTCCTGATCGGCCTGACGCACGCGGTCTGGAATTGGCTGCGGGGCCATGCGCCCAAATTGCTGGATGCGATGGGCGGCTGGGTCGCGGCGGCCTGGGAGTGGATGACCAGCGCGATGGCCCAGGCGCCGGTCAAATTGCTGGAATTCGCCACCGCGATCGCCCAGGCAGCGCCGAATGTGTACCTGACCCTGGCCGGCTGGGCCGGCAAGGCCTGGGGTTGGCTGACCCAGGCGGCCGACAACACGGCCACGCGGCTGAACCTGTGGCTGATCGAAATCAGCCAGTGGGCCGGCGCAAACTGGCCGCGTTTTGCCAACTGGATCAGCGGCGCCTGGTATTGGCTGGGGCAGGTCGTCCTCCACGTCAAGGATCAGATGCCGCTATGGATAGCCGAGATCGAACGCTGGGCCGAGGAGCATAAGCCGACGTTAACTGCCTGGTCTGAGGCCGCCTACGACTGGCTGAAGAAGGGCGACGTGACCGCCCAGCAGGCAATCGACGATTGGATAGAGTGGGTCAGGCAGCAGGGGGAAGAGGCGTGGAAACGCAAGCCCCTGCCGGCGCCGATAATCGAACCGCCCGAGGTGCCGACAGATCCGCTGGAGCGCCGCTGGATGGCGCTGGTCAACCGCTGGGAATGGATCAAGGACCGCTACCAGGAATACTACGATTTCGTTTCCGTATACGGGACGAAGGTCGACACCCTCTTTCAGGAAATCATCCTGACTAACTTCGCCCACCTGATGAAGTCGCTGGAGCAGGTGGGGGTCTGGTTCGCCGGGTTCGGCACGCAGGCGGCCGGGACCGCGCAGCAGATCAAAACGGCATTCGAGGGGCTGCCGGATACCCTGGCGAAGATATGGGAACGGATCAAGGCGATATTTGGGGGGGAGTCTCCCGCAGACAAGCTAAATACCGAGAACATACTGGCTAAGATGGGGCTGGTTCCCGGGGGCGGCGAGGCCGGCGCCTGGGGTATGGGGGCCGGCATCCTGCCCTTTGGGCTGCTGCCAATGCTGAATTTCTTCAACGTGGACCTGCCCAATGCGGTGGGCAAAACGATCATGGCGGTGCAGGGGTTCCTGAGCTGGTTGTCGCCGGGCGGGTCGGGCTCCAACTCGTTGACCGGCGTGCTGGGCGTTCTGGAGGCCCTGGCCGATTTCTTCAACCTGGACATGGCGGTGGCGGTGGGCACAGTCACTACGTCGATCAGCGGGTTCCTGACCTGGCTGCGCGAGGGCGAGGCGTACAAAAAGCTGGAGGAGATCAAAACGAACGTCCTGGCTCCGTTTACGGCGGCCTGGGACGCGATCGGCGGAGCTATCGACAAGATCAAGGAAAAGCTGCAGCCGCTGAGCGATGCCTTCAAGCGTTTTTGGGATGCGCTGCCCGCCCCGATCAAGCCGGGCTCGCCGACCGAATTCGAGCTGGGCCTGCGCGGCGTGTCCGCTGCGCTGCGAACCGTAAAGACCGACATGGCCGGCATGATTTCGCCGGCGGCGATGTCGCGGATCAGCTCCGCCTACAGCAGCCTGACATCCCTGCAGGCAGCCGGGCCCTTCCAGCCCACCAAGGATTTGCACGGCGGGCGGGTGTCGGGCCTGGGCGATGTGCCATTGAAGCTGCAATCGCTGGGCATCATGGATCAGTTGCAGCACGAGGTGCTGGGCGCCTTCATGCCCGGATTCAACACCGCCAACCTGAACATCGCCGACACGATCGGCAAATCGGTCACGGAATGGACCGCCGGCGGGGCCAAGACCTACGCCTCGCTGACCGACATCGCCCGCATCCTGTCCGCTGTGGCGGCCAACAAGTACAAGACGCTGCCCGGGGATGCGGTGTCGGCCCTGCGGGCGGCGGCCGGCGAAATGACGCGGCTGCTGGGCCTGTACCGGCTGAACGATGTCGACCGCGGCCAGTTCCGCAACCGCGGCATGGAGATAACCCGGGGCCTGCAGACCCGGCTGGAGCGGCTGGGCCTGACTTCTCTGTCGCCGCTGATCCCGATCCTGGAGGCCTGGCGGGGCGAGGCGCAGCGAACCTATATCGAGGGCCCGCGCAGGATGGACCCCCAGGGCCCTTCGCGGCCAGACCCGACCAAGCGCAGCCGGGCCGGCAGCGACCTGGCCCTGCGCCACGAAACCTACCTGTCCGGGCTGGGCTACCAGGCCGGCGCCGACTTCATCGTGCCGCCCGGTTACCCGAACGACCGCTACGGGCCGCTGTGGGTAGAGAGCGGCGAGCGGGTCAAGATCACGCCGCGGGGCGAGGGCGGCGGCGACCAGTACCACCTGAATATCTACACGAGCGCGAAGTCGGAGCCGATCATCGCCGACTTTCAGATGATGCGGGCGGCGGCAAGGGGCAGAAAATGAGCCATTTCAAGATCCTGCGGGCCGAAGAGGGCACTAACCTGGTCATAAACCCGTCGATCGAGCTGGTCACCACCGGCTGGACGGCGGTCGGCGGAACGGTGGCGCGGAGCAGCAGCGCCCAGCGGCGGGGGCTGTATTCGCTGGCAGTGGACCCGACCACGGGGGTAAACGACGGCTGCTATTTCGGGACGGTGAGCCTGACGTCCGGCTACCCGTACACGTTCAGCGTCGACGTGCTGGGTGTCTATGGCGTGCCTTATCGGATCTACTTCGGCACCACAGGCGGGGTGGTGAAGGGCACGCCGACGACGTTCAACGGCACCGGCGACTGGCAGCGGGTGACGGTTT
>JBAZMN010000045.1:0-8256 GCA_041649735.1 Opitutaceae bacterium
ATTCTCATAGTCCTCGCTCTGACAGAAATACTGCGAGCGAAACAATTCCTGCGTACAGATGATCTGCGCCCCCTGCCGCGCCGCCCGCCCGGCGAGGTTGAGCGCCTGTTCGGTGTTCGCCACCGGATCAACCCCGCAGGCATGCTGAAGGAGGGCGAGCGTGACGTTCATGCGGCATCCAGCCGGTCCCGGGTGCTTCCGAAGCAGGCGGCGGCACCGGCCTCTCAATAAACCACCTTGTTCAACGGGTATTCAATGATGCCCTCGGCGCCAAGCGCCTTGAGCTGCGGGATGATTTCGCGCACCACGCTTTCGTCGATGATGGTTTCAAGCGCCACCCACTCGGGCGAGGCGAGCGGCGAGACCGTGGGGTTGCGCAGGGCCGGCAGCGTCTTCAACAACCGCTCCAGGCTGGCCTTGGGCGCGTTGAGCTTGAGACCGACCTTGCTCCCGGCCTCCAACGCACCGGTCAGCAACATGGCGATGATCTCGATCTTGCGACGCTTGGCCGGGTTCTCCCAACTGGCCCTGTTGGCGATGAATTTGGTGTTCGTGTACATCAGGGTGTCCACGATGCGCAGTTTGTTGGCGCGAAGAGAACCGCCCGTCTCGGTAATATCCACGATGGCATCCACCAGGTCGGGCACCTTCACCTCGGTCGCGCCCCAGGAGAATTCGACCTCCACCGGGACCTTCTTCGCCGCAAAATAGCGCCGGACGGTGTTGACCAGTTCGGTCGCAACGCGCTTGCCGCGCAGATCCTCGGCCTTTTGCACCGGCGAGTTTTCCGGCACGGCCAGGACCCAGCGCGATTTCTGCGTCGAGGCCTTGCTGTAGATGAGGTCGCACACCTCCACCACCTTCGACTCGTTCTCCTGAATCCAGTCATAGCCAGTCAGGCCGCAGTCAAAAAAACCGTGCTCTACATACCGGCTCATTTCCTGGGCCCGGACCATGCGGCAGTCGAGTTCAGGATCGTCGATCGCCGGACGGTACGAACGCGAACTGACCGTGATCTTGAATCCAGCCTTCGCAAAAAGGTTCCTGGTTGATTCCTCGAGGCTGCCCTTCGGCAGGCCGACCATCAGCAGTGGAGTTTTCTCAGACACGGGGCCAAAGGACACACAGCGTCAAGGACACTCAAGCATAAATTCTTGCGTTTCCGTCCTCTCCGCGGCCACGTCCTGGCCGGCACGCCATCCTGTCCGGATTCGGGATTCCTTTGACAAAGGGGTTCCGATTTGTAAAAAAGTAGGGCTGATCCCTCAGTAATCTGCCCTCCCGCCTCGTGCCCAGCTTCTCATGACGGATCGTCCGTTACTTCCCCTGCAGCCCTCCCGCCCTGCCCGCTCAGAGCCGAAACCACTGATTCTGGTTGTGGAGGACGAGGAGGAACTGGCCAAACTCATCGCCCAGCACCTTGAGGACGCAGGCATGCAGACGCAGGTCTACAATCGCTGTGCCCATGCCGCCCGCTTCCTGAAGCGCAATTTTGCCAACCTGATGCTGCTCGATCTAACCCTGCCCGACCAGTCGGGCTTTGCGCTGCTGGAGGAGCTCAAGCGTGAGGACATCGCGATCCCCACGATTTTTCTGACGGGCAACACGCTGGAGGTGAACAAGGTCAAGGCCCTGGATATGGGGGGCGATGACTACATTACCAAACCCTTTGGCTATCCGGAACTCATTGCCCGCATTAATGCCGTGCTGCGGCGGGCCGAATCCCGCACCGATTTTAACATTACCAAGAACGTCCGCGTTCTCGACGAGCCGTTTAGTTTTCTCGGTGTCAAAGTCACGCCGGTCCGGCTCGAAGCGGAATTTCCCGATGGTTCAATCGAATTGATCGGACGCAAAGAGCTCGGCATCCTCACTTATCTGAACAACAATCAAGGTGTCGTCATCACCCGCAAAGCACTGATTCACTCGGTCTGGGGTCTGCATGCCGACGTCCGCAGCCGCTCCCTCGACCAATATGTCGTCAAGGTGCGCGATCTCTTCAAAAAACACGGCGTCGAGCTCACCGCGTTCCGCACCGTCCACGGGGTCGGTTATATTTTTGACCCGCAAGGCGTTTCCCAGGAAGGGAAGTAGCCGGCGGATCTCCCGCTGCGCGGCCTAGAACATCTCCGCCTGCGCATAGCGCTGCCGCGCTTCGGCCAGACTGGATTTCATTTCCAGCTCCTCGAGCAGGCGGAACAATTCTACAGGATCGGCGGCGGGTTTTTCCGCGGCGATGGTCGGCAGGCTGAGATTGAGCGTGGTTAATTTAAGGTTGCGCCGGAGCAGATCGGCCAGAGCGCTGACCGAATCCTGAAAACGCTCGGGTTTGAGCTGCCGGGTATGGTCGACGACGCCGGCGAGGTTGCCGAACTGCTGCAACCACCGCGCCGCGGTCTTGGGCCCGACACCCTCAATGCCGGGGATGTTGTCCGAAGCGTCGCCGACCAGAGCCAGGTAGTCCGGAATCTGCGCTGGCGGCACCCCGAATTTTTCCACAACCCCCGTCGCATCGAGCCGCCTCCAGCCAAGCTTCGGGTTGGCGGAGGGCGGTGGCAGCATGATGACGATGCTCCCGCCGACGATCTGAGCGAAATCCTTGTCGGCGCTCACGATCACCACGTCGTGCCCCTGCGCGGCCAGATGCACCGCCTGCGAGGCCAGCAGGTCGTCCGACTCCACTCCCGCCTTCTCCACTCCGACCAGCCCCATCGCCCGCGTCACCGCCTTGATATAGGGCAACTGCTTGACCAGCGCCGCGGGCATCTCCTCACGTTGGGCCTTATATTCCGGCAGAAGCGCGAGCCGGTCCTGGGCTCCGCCCAGATCGAAGAAGACCAGCGTGGCCGCAGGTTTCTCCTGGTCGGTCAGTTTCCAGAGGGACTTGACCCAGCCGTGCACGGCGTTGGTGGGCAAGCCGTCGGCGCGGGTGAGCTCCGGCACCGCGAAGTAGCAGCGATAGGCGAGATTGAAGCCGTCAACAAGCAGCCATTTGCCCATGCGCGCAGCCAAACGGGAACTCTGGTCCGCGTAAACCGCAATTCTTCGTAAATCTTATTTTGGTCCGGGTGCCCCATGCCCGGCCTTGGCGGCCGCGGGCAGCCCGTTCGCGGTTGACGGGACCGGTGACACCTCACCGAAGGATTTTCGCGGCGAGCCGCCGGGATTGACGAGATGCGCCGTGACAAAAATCAGCAGATTGCGCTTTTGCGTGCTCTCGCCTTTCGAGCGGAATGCCCGGCCGAGGAGTGGAATGTCGCCGAGGATGGGAACCTTGTCCTCCACTTTCTTAACCTCCTCCCGGGTGAGCCCGCCCATGATGATGGTGGCGCCGTTCCAGATCGTCACCCGGGTGCTGACCTCGCGCACGGAGAAGATCGGTTGGTAGAATCCCGGCGGCACCGTGACGGTACGCCCGCCCGAAATGGCGATGCTGGGTCCTCCATATTCAATAAAACCCTCGAATTCGGTCACCTTGGGGTTGAGTTCCAGACTGATGCTGACGTCGTCCTCCTCCACCGTGGGCGTCACACGCAATTCCACGCCCACGTTCCGGGTGGCAAACTCCTGCGGGGTGCCGGCGGTGATCGCCACGCCCGCGGAGCCGCTGCTGCCGTCGCCCGCGGTCCGGCCATTGCCCACCTGACTCTGAATTTCACCAAATGACTGGGGATAACGCATCTCCTGTGCGACCGTGATCAGCGCCTCGCTGCCGGAGAGCACCGTGACCCGCGGCGCACTCAGCAGATCTGAGCCGTTTTTCTGCGCCAGCGCCCGGATGACGGCATTCACGTCGAATTCGCCGATCGTGCCGGTGATGCCGGCAAAGTTCCCCGCCGCCTGGCCCAGATTGTTCGCCCCCGGCAGGGCCGGTGGCGCCAGGGAACCGACTGCCTTGTCATCGACGATGATGTCGCTGGAGCGCTGGGCATGACGGAAGGCATCGGCCAGCGTGCGGTTGACGGCGGTCCCGCTGCCCGGATCGGCGGTCAGGAATCTTTCGCGATAGTCCACCCGGGGCGAACCATCCGGATTAAGGAGCGGAGCACCGGTCAGAGGATCCAACAACGGCACGGGACGCCCGCCAATATCCCACTGAATGCCCAATTCATCCAGCGCGCCTTCCTGGACCTCCAGGAATTTGGCTTCGATCTCGACCTGGCGGATTTCGCGGTACCGGCGCAGAATCGTGCGGACGCGTTCAAGATTCCGCGCCGTTTGGGTGACGATGATCGCAGAGCCGTCGTAGGCGAGACAGCAACCCGGCACCCCATCGAAAAACACGCCCGCCCGTTGAAAGAAATGCCGCAATGCCTGCGCCTCGTCGGTCCCCGGCCTTTCGGCCTTCGCGCCGGCTTCTCCCCCGCCGGCAGGACTACTCCGCGTCTCTCCGCTGTTTCCCTGCCCCGTCATGCGGATCACCGTGGCACGCGAAACCGGGAACACCTCCGTCGTAAGCACACTGCGCTCTCCGCCTGGACGGACGATAACGGCATCCGCCTGAATTTCGTACTGGTAACCGACGGAATCAGTCACCAGATCAAGAATCCGTTTCAGCGTCAAATTGCGGAGGGTGATCGTGACCGGTGGATTGGCATTGGCGGGATCGATCAGGATGATGTTCACGCCCTTGGGCTTCGCATCCGTGGTGTCGAATTCCTCGGCCACCGCTGCCAGCGCGCTCACTACCCGGTTGAGCGCAACATTGCTGAAGTTCACCGCTGGGATGGAGATGGTTCCCAGTTTTCTTTGCACCAGCCCCGGGCTCAATTCCTCCGCGCCGCCGGACGCCGCCTCCGAGACAGTGCCAGGCCACTGCCACGATTTCATCACCTCTTCGAGCAGTTCCTTCCGGGTCTTGAGGTATGCTTCTCCGGCAGGGTTGGTGTCCTCTCGCGCTGGCTCGCCCGCGCCGGGATCGGCTCGAAGCATGACCGCCGCTGCCAATATGATCAGGCGGATACAGGTGGATGTATTCATGACTGGAAAAAATCATCAGCTCCGGGGAGAATCCTCGGCGGTCTTCCCGGTCGGCGTGTGTTTGGCCGATAGCGTCCGGACCAACGGTTCCTTTTCGCCCGGAGGCAGGTACGCGACCACCGCCTTTTGCGTCTCCAGTTCGATCCGCTCCACACAGTAGCTTACCCCGTCCACGGTGACGGATTCTCCGGCCTGCAATTCGCAGCGGAAATCCGGACTTTTTCGGCTCGCAAACAGTCCCAGCGGAGGACCCTTCCGACAGGGCTCGCGGCTGGTCAGAATGAGATTTTCTCCCGTCCCTTCATCGACGACGACCGCGGCGGCCTCGATGGCTCGAGTATCGTCGGTGGTGACGCCTCCGGCGTTTCCTCGCTCCATCCTGACGCTTTTCACTGTCAAGCCGAGGCCGGCAAGGCGCTCGCCAGGATGTCCCACCACGGTTTCGCCCGTGCCGGAATCCAGGAATATCCCGCGGAGGCTTTCCGGCTCGCCGGCAAAGCCAACCAACTGCAGGCGGAAAAGGCCGGAGTGTATTTCCAGCAGTTCCAGATCAAGCCGCGGTCGGGTGGTGTCATCCTCCGTTGCTCCCCCAGCCGGCACGGCGCTCAATCGACCCGCTGTGCGATCATAGTAGACCGAAGGCGGCGTGAACAGGTCATAGATCCATCCGGGACCCCGGGGTTGCGGAACAGGCCCGGACCAAAGGTGAACGGCCGACCCAGGTTCCCTGGTCTTGGTTGTGGCTGCAGGCTTTGCCGCTGGTCGCGGCGTCACGCTGACGGGTTCACAAAATTCCACGGTCACGCTGAAGCGAGACAATCCGGGACGGACGAGCACGGCGAGCGGCTCCGTGCCTGCAGATAATCCTGCTGCCCGCTCGGGAGGGCCCTTGACCGGCTCGACCTCCACGCTCCGGACCACCCAGGGAATGTCGTCCTGGGCGAGTTGATTAAGAAAGCAACGGAGGGCTGGTGTTTGGCCAAGGAAAGTCAGCCGAAAGCCGGTGGTCTCCATCACGCCGGTTTCCCGGAGTGAGAAGCACGGGTCGACCGTGAACAAGTCGGCCTCGGCCATGTTCTTGCCGCTCGGCGCAGCAGCGCCGTTTGCCGCCCACCCTCGCGGCCGTTCCCGTTGAACCGCCGTCAGTCCGGTTGGCCTCGATGACCAGAGCGCATCCAAAAGCCGTTCCACGATCCGCCGCTGGCGATGAATCGCCGGAATGATCCCGGGATCAGGGCCGGCCTGGACGTAACTGGAAAAGCCAAAGGCTTCGTCCGCGGATATTTTCACGCCGGCGCGACCAGCATTCTCATGCAAACCGCGGCAGAATTCGGCGAGATCGAAAAAGGCCTCAACCCGCGAGGATGGCGGCACCGCCGTTTTGCCGAGAGAAGCGTCCATTGTGGATTCCAGACGCCGGAGGACTTCTTCCAGCGCCACAAGGTCGTCTTCCGCCTGGCTCGAGCTAGCCGCAGCATTTGCGGCTGGAGCCCCGGTGGGGACCCGTTGTCGCGCGGCCAGTGCGCGCCATTCCTGTTGCTTTTGCGCCAGCGTGCGCTCCGCCAAAGCTTCTGCTCGGCAAGCGGTATGCAGCCACCAGCTTTCCATCGCCAGCAGCGCCACGGCGAGGGTAACGCTTCCGCAAACAACCAGGTGCTGCTTGGACCGGATCATACGAGCAAAAAAGTCAAAAGAGTTTTTGCGGAACCAGCAGCAGGGTGATTTCAAACCGCAGAATGCCGGCCTGACGGTTGTCGAAATGCTCATTTTCGACTCCAGCGACGAAGGGTGATTCCCGCAGGGCCGCCAGCAACGATCTCGCCTGGTGGTAGGCGTTCTCGCCAGGGTGCGCCAGCGGTGCTTGTGAATCCAGCGCGCAGCCTCCCAAGGTGAGCCGATAACCGGCGGAAGATGTCTCGGCCCGGAGATTGTCACTGCCGGCTTCAACAACTCGCGCTGCTTTGGTTTGACTGGCGGCCGCGGGCTTCGCCGCCGCGCCAGGCGGGAGGACCTGAAGCCTTTCGATCCAGATATCTTCGGTTTTCGTCAGGCGCTCTTGCAGATCATCGAGAAACACAACCCAGCTCGATTTGGCTGTGCTCAACCTCTGCCATGCCGCGATCTGCCGGTTGGCCTGCGCGACCCGCTCAAGATTCGCCCGGTTGGTTTCCTCAAGCCGGCGCAAGGTGCCGATCTTCCGCTCCACTTCGGCGGTCATCCGCCCGGTTTCGCGTGCCACCGACCGATGCTGCCTGATGGCAAAAGCCAGCCCGGCCAGGGCGAGCAAGGCCGCCGCACCGACGCCCGGCCACCAGCGATGGAGGAATAATTTACCGCGCAGGGCGGGCGGCAGCAGATCGACCTTGCTGTGCTTAGGGCTTGCCGCAAGTGCGGCGAGCCCGACCAAGCCGGACACCGCTCCGGGTCCGGCGGCTTTGGCCAGTTCCGCGGCCGCGGGACCAAGCTGGAGATGCCGCAAGGGATCCCTCCGGCGGACCTCAAGTTGCAGATTGTGCGCCAGCCGGGCCGGCAAATCGGGGATCGCGGAACCACCGCCATCAAGATAGATCAACGCCGGGCGGCCGCTCTCGCCTTCCGGGCCCAGTCCAATCAGGGATCTGGATATTTCTCCACCGAGGCGCCGCACGAATTCATCCACCGCCAGCTGGACGGCCATGCTCTCGGGTGCATCCGTCCGCAACCCGGGCGACTCAGCGAGAGTCCGGCGCTTGAGAAATTCCGCATGAGACACGTCCAGCTGCAATTCATCCGCGATCTTCCGTGTCACCACCTCCCCGCCCCAAGCGATGGTGCGCAGAAAAAACCTGGTCGCTCCGGAATAAATCAGGTGGGTAGTGCGGGCGCCAATGGAGACGACCAGCGCCTCGCCCGCATCAGGATGATTATAGTCCTGCCCATGCCGGATGACCGACCAGGCCGGTATCACTGCCGCCGCATATAAACCGACAGCGCGCAGCTGATTACACAGCGCTTCCAGCACAGACCGTTTGATCATCGTCAGCGCCACGTCCAGATGGCCCTCGTGACTGACGACCGCCACCTGACTCCATGCGACTTCGTCCAGCGCAAAAGGAATCCCCTGCCGCGCTTCAAACTGGATGATCCGCCGGCGCTGCCGTGTGGCGACGGATGGAATCCGGCTCAACTGATTGAACGTGCAATGCCCCGGAAGCCCCAGCACGCAGGGGCCACGCCACTTTCCCCCGCTGGTCATCCGCCGGAGAGCGACGTCGACACCGTGCATCCAGCCGTCGT
>JBAZMN010000046.1:0-8251 GCA_041649735.1 Opitutaceae bacterium
TGGAAATCGCGGAGCCGCTCGTAAGTGACCGGCAGATCCCGATCGCGCCGGTAACGGCGCAGATACGAGCGGAGATCCTCGATGACGGGATAGCTCGGCTTCTTTTGCGTCGGGAGGATGTTGGCCGCGTCTGCAGGCATGAGGGCAGGGTAGCGATTCGTGGTGCGCAGGCAAACCAGCTCTGCAAATCGGGCTCCGGCCGGCCAATCCGGAACCTTATTTCATCTGCAGCAACAGGCGGCGCACGCCTTCAATGGGCGGATCGGTGATCGGCTGCAGGTGCACAGGCCAGGCCTGGGTGGCGGCAAAGGCACGCAGGGCAAGCAAGCAAGGTGGACGGTTGAGCAGCGCCCCGGAGATACCGCAGGAGATCGGGGCACCAGCCGTCACCCGCGGGAATAGCTGTTGCAGTACACGGCTCACCAGGGCGGCGAGATCGCTGAGAGATTCGGCGATGATCTGTTGGGCGGTTTCGCAGCCCTGTTCAGCCAGTTCGATTATCCGTGGCGCAAAGGCCGCGATTTTGGCATTCGCCGCTGCATCGGCATAAAACAACCCCGAATTGGCGGCGTAGTCGCTGAGGCCGGTGTACTGGCAGAGCGCTTCGGCCAGGGCGGTGGGTTCGGCCCAGCCTTGCAGTTCGAGCAGGGCGCGGGCGACGGCGCGGCGGCCCAGATCGTAGCCACTGCCGGAATCGCCGAAGCGCCAGCCGAGCCCGCCGGCGTAATGCACCGATCCGTCGGGTGCCCGGGCGGCGACGAATGAACCGGTGCCGGCGTGCACGGCCAGACCGGGTGCTCCTCCAGTGGCGAGCTCAAGCACCGGGAGGGAATCGGGTGCAGCCTCTACTTGTCCAAAACCGTGGAGCAGAGTGGCGGTTTCACGCCAGAACGGCTGGCTGCCCGCCATGCAGAGCAGCAGGTGGTCGATCGTCGTCGACGCCTGATCCGCGACCAACGCCTGCAGTGCCTCGCCAATTAGGGCGCGGGCACCGGCGGAACCGACGATGCTGGGATTGCAGCCCGCGGCCACGTGCCGGGCCGCAACCTGTCCGGAAGCATCGACGAGGATGCATTCGGTTTTTGTACCGCCTCCGTCGACACCGATGCGATAAGTTGCTTTCACGCCAAAGGCTTGCTCAGACGGCCAGCATATTTCTTCGCGAGTTCGCGATTGGATTCGATGGCGCCGGGCAGATTCTGGCTGCGCAGGAGAGGCAGAGGGTGACCACCGGCCTTGAGCCAGTCGACGACCTCGAGGAAAAGCAGGTTCAACAGCAGGGCCCCGGCGAGGGTCGAGGTTGGGCCGGCGCGGAGGCCGTCAGCGACCTCAATGCTGGCGTCGCCGGGCACGCCACCGTTGTCGAGCACGTAGTCGGCAATAGCATGCAGGTTCTGCCCGCCGGGGTGGACGGTCGGAGCTGTGCGCGACATCGTTACGCTGGTGAGACCGACGACGGTGAGGCCCTTTTGTTTCGCGTAAAGCGCGACCTCGAGGGGCGAGGCATTCTTGCCGGAATTGGAAATGACGATGACGGTCTCGCCGGGCCGGAGGCCATGCAGGCGGTCGTAGCGCTCGGCGAGTTTGGTGCCGTAGCCGACCAGGTTCTCAATGAATCCGCTGGTGGGATCAGCGATGCTACTCACGCAGACGAGGCCGCCGGCCCGGCCGACAATCTCACGGGCGATGATCTCGCTATGCCCGCTGCCGAAGGTATGAATCACTCCTCCCGCGGCAACGGAGCGTCCGATCACGGGGCCGAGCTGCAGTAGCGTTGCCCGGTTGGCCTCGTGGACGCGTTGCAGGAGGCTGATGGCGGCGGAAAAATAGGCGGCGGAAAACGGGGTTGTGGTCACGTGACGGAGCGTGGCAGGTCACCGACGACAAGTCACGCTTCCCAGCGACCATAAATGCCGCAAGGCAGCACCTTGGCATCAGCTGTGATCGGCAGACCGACTTCGCCACCTGTGACACGGCCGCTGGCGTCGTGCAGCAACTCGGTGAGCAAATTCATAACCACGGTGGGAGAGAGGTGGGCGGTATAGGCGTTGATCAGAAAAAATAACGGACGGTCGCTCAGAACCCGGCGACATTCAGCGAGCAGCTCCCAGAGCTGGTCCTCAAGTTTCCATAGCTCCCCACCGCCCCCGCGGCCGTAGGTCGGCGGATCCATGATGATCGCATCGTAGTGGCGGCCGCGCTTGATCTCGCGACGCACAAACTTGAGGCAATCGTCAACCAGGTAGCGGATGGGCGCGGCGGCGAGGCCGGAGAGAGCGGCATTTTCCCGGCACCATTTGACCATGCCCTCCGCGGCATCGACATGGCAGACGCTCGCGCCCGCCGCCGCGGCGGCGCACGAGGCGGCGCCGGTGTAGCCGAAGAGATTGAGCACGCTCGCCGGCCGGCCGGCGGCGCGGAGCTTTTGGGAGAACCATTCCCAATTTGCCGCCTGCTCGGGGAAAAGCCCCGTATGTTTGAAGCCGGTCGGCCTGATCTTGAAGGTCAGGTTGAGCGGTGCATAGCGGATGCTCCAATGCTCCGGCAGCGGTCGCTTGAACTCCCAGCGGCCCCCGCCACTCGGGCTGCGGTGGTAGAAGCCGTCCCAGTTTTCCCATGGCGTGCCGGCTGCCCGGCCATGGCGGGGCCAGAGGATCTGCGGATCAGGCCGCACGAGCACATAAGGACCCCATCGTTCCTGTTTCAGACCATCGCCGCAATCGAGCAGCTGGTAGTCGGTCCAGTGGTCGGCGAGAAGAAGTCCGGAGCGCTCGGCAGGCATGGCGGTGTGGTCAGACTGGGCGGAGCCATCGAGATTGTCGAGGCGGCTCGGCAAAATGCAGGAGGAGGAAAAACTGTGAACGAGGATTGACATGGTCATACCCGCAGGTTGGCTCGCGCGCTATGAGAGCCGCACTCCCAGTTTTAATCATGGTTGTTTTCATCTTATGGGCCGCCATGACAACCCGTCCGATGCGGGCGGATGTCGTCGAAACAAGCGACGGCACCCATCTCGTCGGCCATGTGACCAAGATCGCGGATGGCAAGGTGTATGTGGATACGGACTTTGCCGGTCCGGTCGCGATCCTTCAGACCCACATCGTCCGTCTTGAGACCGAGGCTCCGGTTGCGGTCCGCCTGGTCACCGGCCAGCGCTATGATGGCAGGCTTTCCGGCACGAACGGTCAGATCCAGGTCGCTGCTGCCACAGGTCCGGTCAGCACCACGGTCAGCGAAATCGCCGCCACGTGGGCGGCCGGAGCGCCCGACCCTCAGAGTATCAAGCCGGCGGCTCACTGGGCCTACGAAGTCTCGGTCGATCTGAATGGGAAGAGCGGCAATCATAACCAGCTTGGCACCGCTTATGGTGCGAGGGCAACGCTCACCCGTTTGAAAGACACGCTGGTGCTCTCCACCAATTACAACCGCCAGATCACCGACGGGGTGAAGTCTGCCGACCAATTCAAGGCGGGCGCGGATTATTCCGATAATTATTCCGAAAAAAAATCATGGTATGCACGCGATGAAGGCGGCTATGATCGTATCAAGGATCTCAGCGCCTACAACCTTGCCGCGGTCGGCGCCGGTTACGATTTCATCAAACAGGTTCACCAAACGCTCACGGGACGAGTGGGGTTGGCCTTCCGTTATGAAGATTACACCGACCCGGCGACGCGTAACACCAGGTCCATCAGCCTGGACCTTGGTCTCAACCATCGCCTGCAATTGGATAATGCCCTGCTGACGACCCGACTGGCCGTCGTCCCAGCGCTTGAGGACCTGACCGATGTGCGGATCGCACAAGAGACCGATTGCGATATTCCCCTCTCAAAATCGGCATGGAAACTCCGTCTTGGCGTGTCCAACGACTACACCAGCCGGCCCGCCGATGACGTCAGAAAGCTCGATACGACCTATTTTGGAAGGCTGGTGCTGAGCTGGAAATGAGCGTGCGGCTCGCAGGGGACCGCCTCAAGTCCCGTACAGCCGGTCGCCGAAGTCGCCGAGTCCGGGCAGGATGTATTTTTTCCCGTTGAGCTCGCGGTCGAGCGCCGCGGTGAAGATCGGCACCGCGGGATGCCGTTGCTCGACGAGGGCCACCCCCTCGGGTGCGGCTACGATACACAACAGCGCCAGGTCTCTGGCGCCGGCGGCCTTGAGGACATCCAGTGCCTGCACAGCGGAACCGCCGGTGGCCAGCATGGGATCGACCACGAGCACCCGCCGTTCCTCCAGCGGCGGCAATTTGCAGTAGTACGAATGGGCGATGGCCGTGACATGGTCGCGTTCCAAGCCGATGTAGCCGACGCTCACGTCGGGAAAGAGATCCAGAAACGGTTCGACCATGCCAAGCCCGGCGCGGAGGATCGGCACGATGGCGAGTGGCTTGGTGAGCACGCGGCCGGTCGTGGATTCAAGCGGGGTGGCAATGGCTTTCTGCTCGGTGGCGAGATCACGCGTAGCCTCGAGGGCCAGCAGGAGGGTAATTTGATGGCTGAGTGTGCGGAAAAGTGCGGGCTTCGTGGTCTTGTCCCGCAGGTGGGTGAGCACATGGATGCCCAACGGATGTTGGATGATGGTCAGGGCCATGGTCAGGGGTGAAGTTAGAAGCCCCCAATGCCAGATTCCGGATGGGATTCAAAGACCAATCGCCGACTATGAGAGACATCAGGACTGGGGTTGAAACAAGAAACCTTAGAGCTTGGCGTCCGGACCGGGTGCCAGTGGAATCCATCCCGGGTCACAAAGCGACCTCTGCTGCGACCGCCTACATCAACAAGAATGCCATGCCAACAATTCTACTGCTCTGTCTCTCGAATGTGTTCATGACGTATGCGTGGTATGGACACTTGAAATATCTCCACGACCGACCGCTATGGCAGGTCATCCTTGTGTCGTGGGGGATTGCATTCTTTGAGTATTGCCTGATGGTGCCGGCCAACCGTCTCGGCTACGGCACTTACACCGGCTTCCAGCTCAAAGTCATCCAGGAAGTTATCACGCTGGTGGTGTTCAGCATATTTGCGATTCTGGTGCTCAGGGAAAAGTTGGCGTGGAATTATGTGGCGAGCTTCGTCTTTATCATGCTGGCAGTGGTCTTTGCCTTCGGGTTCAAAGCGCCGCAACCGATGCCTTGAGATAAGCAGTCTGGTCCCTCAGGATTGACTGGCCTGCAGGAGGCTCAGCCTCATGATCAGTGACCGCACTACCGCCCGGGTGGCGGAATGGTAGACGCTGGGGACTTAAAATCCCCTGGCCGTAAGGCCATGCGGGTTCGATCCCCGCCCCGGGCACCACCGGCCTACGCCTTTGTGGTGCAAAGGTTACGGCAAGGTGCCTCGACGGAGCGGCACGCAAAGCCGGGTGGGTAGCCATGTTCGGACTGCCATGGAGCCACTGATTTATACAGTCCATCGTCAGCCCTGAAGTTGGTCTTTGCGTTTGGCCTTGCCCATCAGCGGAACCGTTTTAGGTGTGAAAGCGTTCTGCATCGCATGATCTGCCATAGAGCAACAGCATTAATCCCTGACCCAAACGAAGGGCGCCTGGCTTGAAGATCGGGCTATTAGGAGGCAGTTTCGACCCGGTGCATTTTGGCCACCTACTCGCGGCACAGGATGTGTTGGAACAGTACACGCTCGACCGCCTGATCCTGGTGCCGGCGGCCCAAGCTCCGCTTAAACCCCGCGAGGTGCAGTCAAGTCCGGAGGATCGGATGGCCATGCTCCGTGCGGCCGTTGAATGGGATCAAAGGTTTGAGATTTCCGATGTTGAACTGCACCGTGGTGGAGTGAGCTATACCATTGATTCGGTGCGGCATTTTCGGACCCTGTTTCCGCGCGACGAGCTGTTTTGGATCATTGGCGGAGACCAGCTGCCGAGAATCAACCTTTGGAAAGAGATCACGGAGCTGGTGCGAATGGTAGAGTTTATTTTTTTGGAACGTCCAGGACATCCCGCCAAGCAAACCCCCGATATTCCCGGTCTACGTCTCCACCGTTGCGATGGACATCTCATCGAGATTAGCTCCAGCGAACTTCGCCAACGGGTTCGTCAAGGGCTGTCGTTGCATTATTTCTGCCCGCAAAAGGTCATCGCCTACATCTCAGCCCACCAGCTTTACCGCTAAGCAGCATGAAGCCGCAGAACACCCGCAAAAAGACTCTTCCCAAGTCGTTGAAGTTGCTGCAACTGGTGGTGCGCGCGCTTGATGAGAAAAAGGCGGAGGACCTGCAGGTGCTCGACGTCAGGGCCAAGTCTTCGATCACGGATTATCTTATTCTCGCTACTGGAACCTCCGAGCCACATCTCCGCGCTTTGCGTATTGAACTTGAAAAAGCATTGGATGGTGCCCGGGTACCAATCATTGGGGTGGAAAGCATGCAGGGCAGTGGCTGGACCGTTTTCGACGCCTTTGAGATCATGGTCCATCTTTTTACACCGGAAACCCGGGCTAAATACCGCTTGGAATTGCTTTGGCAGGATTCACCTCCTGTAGCTCTGGACGAATTGTTGGCCAGGCCGGCCTCACCCCGCCGGCTCAGTGCGCAAGCGGTCGCACGGAGGAAATCAGTTCACACTTAGCAATCGAGAGAGTACCCTTCCAAATCAAGCCGACCGAGCTTGTTTGGCTACCGGAGGTCCGTATGGACGTGACAACGGGAGATCTTCCAACAGGCGGTTTTCCAGAGTGTACAAGTGAATGAGAATCAGATCATTTGCCTGTTATGACTAAAATCACTCCACACGGCGGTCGTTGGTCCTATTCATGTTTCGGGATTTTTTTACAAGTGCCGAGGGACTTCCCCCTTGTGCTTTATATGAGTGCCAGTAACCTGCGTTTCCCCTTCCAGCTCAAAGGGTCCTTATCATCCGTATCATCCAACCACATCATTCCATGAATAAATCAGTTCATTCGAGCAAGGGTTTCACTCTCGTTGAAATCATGATCGTCGTAGTCATCATCGGCCTGCTGGCCGCGATGGCCATTCCCGCGTTCCAGAAAGTGCGGGCCAGTTCGCAAGATAAGACGGTGTTAAATAACATGCGCCAGCTCGGCGCGGCCGCTGACCAGTATTTCCTGGAAGCCGGTGTGTCCACTGCGGACATTGCCTCGCTGGTTGGTTCATCCGCTTACGTGAAGGCGCTGAACACAGTGGCGAACGAAACCTATCCGACCGCGTTCACCCAAGGCACACCGATCACGGTCACCGGCATCGCCGGGTTGCGGACAATCACCTACGTTCAGTAAGTTTTTAAGATTCCTTCTGGAACCGCCCGCACAAATTGCGGGCGGTTTTTTTGGATGAAATCAGCTCGCGAAAAGTAAGATTTTACAGGCTTTTCATGGATATTTCTCTTGCTGGGTGCGGTAAAATGTAATGTCATTGCGTTTACCCCGAAGCGTCTTTGGGGATCGTATCATTCAAATAGTGTATTCAATAACATATCATCCTATGAATAAATCAGTTCGTTCCAGCAAGGGCTTCACCCTCGTCGAAATCATGATTGTCGTGGTCATCATCGGCCTACTGGCTGCAATGGCCATTCCCGCGTTCCAAAAAGTCCGGGCCAGCTCACAGGACAAGACGGTGTTGAACAATATGCGCCAGCTCGGTGCAGCCGCTGACCAGTATTTCCTCGAAGCCGGTGTGTCCACTGCGGCCATCGCCTCGCTGGTTGGTTCATCCGCTTACGTGAAGGCGCTGAATACAGTGGCGAACGAGACCTATCCGGCTGTGTTCTCCCAAGGCACACCGATCACGGTCACCGGTATCGCCGGGTTGCGGACAATCACCTACGTTCAGTAAGTTTTTTAGGATTCCCTCTCGCAAACCGCCCGCACAAGATGCGGGCGGTTTTTTATGACCAAACGCCTCGTGCTGCTTGGTTTGGTCAGCGCTCTGGCGCTGACTTTGGGCTTTGTGACGTTCACTCCGCCACAGGCTGTCTTGGCTGTGCGCTATGCAGGCTACTGGATCATACTGATTGCCACGGCACTGCTCGGTTTTTTTGGGATTCGAAGTCTTCGCTCCGACTGGGATGAAGTTAAAGCTTGGCGAAAGTGGTGGCGTCCGTCCCTGGTGCTGGTGATGGCCACAACCATCCTCCATGTCCACGAGCGGCACGAATTCAAGATAGTAGCAGATGAAGTGGTGCTGCAACTCACTGCCGAGCAGATGCACTTTGCACGTGAGGCGGGTATAGTTCTACGTGGTTATGACTATGCAGGAAATTTTACTCCTTTTGT
>JBAZMN010000047.1:0-8247 GCA_041649735.1 Opitutaceae bacterium
AGAGTGCAAACGCCGCGGTGTCATAGCCGGCGCCCTGGAGCAGGAAGCCCTTCCAGCCCAGCAGGCCGATGAACTTGTCGCCGATATGGAAACCCAGTTCGTTGTTCAATCCGGCGTATCCGCCCATGGTACCGATCGCCCCCAGTCCGCCAAACATGAAGGCGAACCCGCAGACGTAGAAACCCAGCATGCCCAGCGGATAGATCATGAAATTCATCGACATGGTGTGGCCCGCGTTCTTCGCGCGACAGAGCCCCGTTTCCACCAGGGCGAAGCCGGCCTGCATGAACATGACGAGGAAGCCGGTGATGAGCGTCCACATGAAGTTGATCGCCACGCGGTTGTGCCCCACGTTGTCGGCCAGCTTCACGGCGAGCGGTTCGATCTTGGCCTGGGCCGCATAATCATCGGCGGCTTTCTTGGCCTCCGCGTAGGCCTTGGCCTTCTCCGGATCTTTTTGGTCATCGGCGCTCAGGTCGGCCGGCGCGCTGACAATGAAGCCGGGGACATCGGAGATCGTGCCGGTGGCCGTACCGGCCGGATCTGGTTTCGGGTCGTCGGCCAGGGCCGTCGACCTGGCCAGACCAGCGTAGAGCGCGAACCCCAGCAGGGCCACGCCCAGCCATTTTAAGCCTGCATATCGCTTGATCATAGTGGTGTTGCTCGCAACCGCTTGCGGCGGTGCTTGGTTATTTGGATTGAACAGACGGCCATCGGAATCCGTCTGGTGGATTGGATTTTAGACGCATCGCTTCCCCCGTGCGTCCGCGGAGATCCGCTGAGACGCAGCAGGAGAACCGACATGCGGGATTTAGCAGCCGGCATGCCAACGGCCGCACGATCTCCCCCGCGCCGCCGGAAATCTCCGGCGGTCGCCGCGGAAGTGTGTCGCTTGCTCCGCCGGCTTTTCCCGGCTCGATGGGGATGCGTCCCCTGCCCCGCCGCGGCTAGGCCGTCGGCGGCGACACGGTCTGGATGTGCAGATCGCGCAGCTGCTTCGGCGTCACCGCCGTCGGGCTCTGCGTCATCAGATCCTGCGCCTTCTGGGTCTTGGGAAAGGCGATGACGTCGCGGATGCTCGTCGTGCCGCACAGCAACGCCACCATCCGGTCCAGGCCGAACGCGATGCCGCCGTGCGGCGGTGCGCCGTACTTGAAGGCCCGCAGCATGTAGCCGAAGCGGCTCTCGACCAGGTCGGCCGGAATCTTCAGCACGTCCTTGAACACCTTCTCCTGCAGCGCGGGCTGGTGGATGCGGATCGAACCTCCGCCGAGTTCCATGCCGTTGAGCACAACATCGTAGTGCTGGCCGCGCACCTGGTGCGGATCGGTGTCGAGCAGCGGCACATCCTCCGGCACCGGCGCGGTGAACGGGTGATGCGTGGCCACGAAGCGCTTCGCCTCCTCGTCATAGGTCATCAGCGGGAAATCGACCACCCACAGGAAATTCCACTGGCCGGCCGGGATCGTCAGCTTGCCGCGCTTCTGCAGCAGCACCGCGCATTCGAGCCGGATGCGGCCGAGGATGGCGCAGGCTTTCTCCCACGGCGCCGCCGCAAAAAAGATGATGTCCCCGTTGGCGATACCCAGCCGCTCCGTGAGCTCCGCCTTCTCGGCCGCGGTGAAGAATTTCACGATCGGCGATTTCCACTCGCCGTTCTCGACCTTGATGAAGGCCAGGCCCTTGGCCCCGAGGGCCTTGGCCGTTTCTTCGAGCCCGGTGAGCTCGCCCTGGGTGACGTCCGCCAGTCCCTTCGCATTCACCGCCTTGACCGCGCCGCCGCCCGTTGCCGCCGAGGCAAAAACCTTGAAGGCGGATTTTCTAAAGGTCTCCGTAAAATCCACCAGCTCGAGGCCGAACCGGGTGTCCGGCTTGTCGACGCCGTAGCGGTTCATCGCGTCCAGGAAGGAAAGACGCGGAAACGGCACCGGCAGATCCACCCCGAGGATGTCCTGCCAGACCTTCCGCAGCATTCCTTCGAACAGGCTGTAGATGCCTTCGCGGTCGATGAACGACACCTCGACGTCGATCTGGGTGAACTCCATCTGCCGGTCGGCCCGCAGATCCTCGTCGCGGAAGCAGCGGGCGATCTGCAGATAGCGCTCCACACCCGCCACCATCAGGATCTGCTTGAACTGCTGCGGCGATTGCGAAAGGGCGTAAAACTGCCCCGGGTGGATGCGCGACGGCACAAGGTACTCGCGGGCGCCCTCCGGTGTGCTCTTGAAGAGGATCGGCGTCTCGACCTCGATGAACTCCTGCGCATCGAAATAGTCGCGCACGGCCTTGGTCGCGCGGTGGCGCACCTCGAGATTCCGGCGCATCTTCGGCCGGCGCAGGTCGAGGTAGCGGTAGGTCAGGCGCAGGTCCTCGTTGACCCGGTCACCGCCCTCGTCATCGAGCGGAAAAGGCGGCGTCTCCGACAGGTTGTGGATCTCCAGCGCGGTGGCGTCGACTTCGATCTCGCCCGTGGCCAGGTCCGGATTGGCCGTACCCGCCGGTCGCAGGGTGACCTTGCCCGTCACGCCGACGACCGACTCGGGTTTGAGCTGGGCCGCCCGCGCCCCTGCGTCCGCATTGGAATTGGGCTCCAGCTTGACCTGCGTCACGCCCTTGCGGTCGCGCAGGTCGATGAAGATGATGCCGCCCTGGTCGCGGATGGAGTCGACCCAGCCCGCCAGCGAGACGGTGGCGCCGAGGTCGGCCTTGGTGAGTTGGGCACAGTGGTGCGTGCGCTTCATGTTGGTGGCGAGGGACGAAAGTCGGCCAACTAAGCGTACGCCCCTGCCGGAGCGCAAACCTGAAATTGGCCGCCGGCGCGGCGGACCGGCACCGGGCCGCGCTAATATCCGTAGGCAAACCGGTAGCTGCCCGAACCAAGCTCGGCAGTCACGGTCTGGGTGTCCTGTTGCACTGCATGGACCCCGCCGGCAACGCGGAGCGGCTGGCCGCTCTCGGTGACCTGTTCCAGTTTTGCACGTGGCAGCCGGACCGTGGCGGTGGCATTCGCCGGGATTTCGACCTGCAAAATCATCTTGCCATCCTTGAGTTCCCAACTGGAAGCAACCCGCCCGTACATGCTGTGCAGCGAGGCTCTGGCGTAAGTCAATCCGCCACCGGGTTGCGGCTGGATCAGGATATGTTTGTAGCCGGGTTGACGGGGATCGATGTCAATCCCGGCCACCACCCCGTAGAGCCATTTGCCGATGGCCCCGTAGGCGTAGTGATTGAAGGAATTCATCACTGTGTCCTGGAAGGTCCCGTCCGGCCTCTGTCCATCCCAGCGCTCCCAGATGGTGGTGGCGCCCCGGGTCACGGGATACAGCCACGAAGGATACTCTTTGCGGTTCAGCAGCAGGTAGGCCTCCTCGAGGTGCCCGGTATCGCTCAGCACCTGGCAGAGGATCGGCGTGCCCAGGAATCCGGTGGTGAGATGCTTGAACTTGCGGACATCGGCGGCCAGGCGCTCCGCCGCCGATTGGCGCATGGGCTCCGGCAGAAGATCGAACGCCAGGACGAGCGCATAGGCGGTCTGGGTGTTGGAAGCCAGGCGGACGTTGGGCGTAACGAATTCCTTCAGAAAAGCGGCTTTGATTTTCCCCAACAATTCCGCGTAGTCCGCAGCATCCTTCTGCCTGCCCAACACCAGGGCCGTCTGCTGCAGAATCTCGGTGGAGTGGGCGAAATAGGCGGTTTGGATCAGATCCTTGTCGGTCGTGGCGCCCGGGTAGCTGGGGTCGATCGTGGCAAAGGCCAGCCAGTCGCCAAAATGTTCGCCGGTGTTCCAGATGTACCGGTCGCCGGCCGCGCGGCGCATGTACTCCACCCACGCCTTCATGCTGTCATACTGTTGCTCGAGGATGCGGCGGTCGCCGTAGGCTAGATAGACCGTCCAGGGAACAATCACGGCCGAGTCGGCCCAGCCCGTGGCCGCCGACTCACCCTTGCGCTGGTGATGCGCCAGCACATCGGGAATCACATGCGGCACGGCGCCATCGTCCTGCTGGTCCAGGGCGAGATCCTTGAGCCATTTGGTGTAGAAGGTGGCGGAATCGAAATTGAAACAGGCGGTGGGGGCGAAAACCTGGGTGTCACCGGTCCAGCCCAGCCGCTCGTCGCGCTGCGGACAGTCGGTGGGGATGTCCACGAAATTGCCCTTCTGCCCCCAGACAATGTTGTGCTCGAGCTGGTTGATCAGCGGATCGGAGCAGGTGAACGTTCCCGTCGGTGTGATTTGAGAATGGACCACCACGCCGGTGAAGGCATCCAGCCTCGGCTCCCCCGGCCAGCCGCTGATGGCGACGTAGCGGAAACCCTGGAAGGTAAAATGCGGCTCGAATGTTTCCGGACCGCCGCCGCGGGCGGTGTAGCGGATCGTCTGCTGCGCGTTGCGCAGGTTTTCGGTGTAGAGGTTGCCGGCCTTGTCCAGGATTTCGGCGTGGCGCAAGGTGATCGTCGTGCCGGCCGGCGCCGTCAGGCGGAACCGCACCCAGCCCACCATGTTCTGCCCCATGTCCAGCACGGTCTCGCCCGCCGGGGTTTTGATCAACTGCACGGGCTTGATCTCTTCGATCCGGCGGACCGGCGGTCCGGATGCCACGAGCTTCACCGCCGGCGGACGCAACACTGCCACGCCTTGCCATGCCTTGTCATCGTAACCCGGCTGGCTCCAGCCCGGCCGCTCCAACCGGGCGTCGTAGGTTTCGCCATCGTAAATGTCGGAAGCCAGAATGGCCCCGGTCGTGGCTTTCCAGCGGTCATCCGTGCCCAGCACTTCGCGGCTGCCGTCGGTGTAGGTGATGACGAGCTGGGCCAGTAGCGCCAGCTGCTTGCCGTAGTTGTTGCGTCCCTCTTTCCACGCCAGCCGGCCGCGGAACCAGCCGTCTCCCAGCAAAGCCCCCAGACAGTTCTCTCCCGGCTTGATCTGGCCGGTCACATCATAGGTCTGATACTGATAGCGGAAATCATACGCGGTCCATCCCGGGGTGAAATAATCCTCCCCCACCCGCCGGCCATTGAGCTCCAGTTCATAGAGTCCCATGGCCGTGGCATAGAGCCGGGCGCTGGCCACGGTCCGTGCCACCTGGAAAGTGCGGCGCAGCAGGGGCGCGGGATTGGATTTCGCAAAATCTTCCTCCAGATTGGGCGTGATCCAGCGGACCTGCCAGTCGGCGGGTTGGAGCAGACCCATCTCCCAAAACGCCGGTTGGCTCCAACCGGAAGTCTGACCGAAGTTGTCCCACACTTGCGCTTGCCAGTAGTAGCGCCGGCCGGTCTCCAACGGCGGCCCCTGATACGCGATCTGAATGGAGGCCGCAGTAGCCTGCCGGCCGGAGTCCCACATCAGCTCGCTTTTCTCCAGGCCGGCTTCCGAGCGGGCGACCCGCACCTGATACGCGGCCTGCACCGTCCCCCGCTCGGCGGAAACCAGCTCCCAGCTCAAGCGGGGCTGCGCCACATCGATGCCGACGGGATCGGCCTGGTATTCGCAGCGTAGATTGGCGAGCGCGAGGGACGAGGTCGTCTGCGCATTCGCAACCAGCGCCAGCACGAGCATGCCGGCGGATAACAACCAACCGCGGATGGAATTCATGGAGCCTTTCCTTGTTGGAGAATCCGGGAAATACGCATGACGCAAAACGATTGCCGGCCAAAGCCCGTGTTCGGCGCCGGCCTTACGGGAAATCGGACGGAAAAATCTGCGATCGAGTGAATATGGATAACGCGATCGGGTGCATCCTGATCGGCACAGAATCGTTACCTCACCATCAAGCTCTCGCCGGTCATCTCCGCCGGCTTGGGCAGGCCCATGAGCTCCAGCAGCGTCGGCGCGATGTCGGCCAGCCTTCCGCCCTGGCGCAGCCTTGTCTTGCCCGCGGCATACTCCTTGCCCACCACGAACACCTCGACCAGGTTGAGGGTGTGCGACGTGTGCGGGGCATTGTGCTCCGGGTCCCACATCTGCTCGCAGTTGCCGTGGTCGGCACAGACCACCGCCGCGCCGCCCATCTGCAGCACCGCGTCGATCAGCACTCCCGTGCCGAGGTCGGTCGCCTCGACCGCGCGGATGGCCGCGGGCAGCGAGCCGGTGTGGCCGACCATGTCGGGATTGGCATAATTGACGACCAGCAGGTCGTACTTGCCGGAGAGAATGGCGTCGCGCGCGGCCACCGTCACGCCCATCGACGCCATGTCGGGGGCCAGGTCGTAGGTCGTGACCTTCGGGCTGGCCACCACCGCCCGCTCCTCGCCCGGAAACGGCTCCTCGCGGTAGTCGTTGAAGAAAAACGTCACGTGCGGATACTTCTCCGTCTCCGCGCTGCGGAATTGTTTCAAGCCGCGCGTCGCGACGTACTCGCCGAGGATGTTCTTCATCTTGGCCGGCTTCAACAGGATGGTCTCGACCGGCAGGCCCTTTTTGTACTCGGTCAGCCCCGCAAAATAGAGGTCGGGCTTCCGGCCGCGGTCGAACTCCTTGAATCCCTCCTCGCAGAAGGCGCGGCAGAGCTCGCGCGGGCGGTCGCCGCGGAAATTGAAGAACACCACGCTGTCGCCGTCGCCGATGGACGCGACCGGCTTGCCGTCGGCGCCGGTCACCCAGGTCGGCACCACGAATTCGTCACCCTTCTGTGAATCGTTGGTCGGCCGGTCGTAATACTGCTGCACCGCCGCGGTGGCGCTCGGCGCAGTCGCATCGGTCCGGGCCCCCGTGAGCATGCCGTAGGCGCGGCTCACCCGCTCCCAGCGATTGTCACGATCCATGCTGTAGAAGCGGCCGCAGACGCTGGCGACCCGGCCCACGCCGAGCTCCGCGAGCTTCGCCTCCAGCTGCCGGATGAAACCGAGGCCGCTGGCCGGCGGTGTGTCCCGCCCGTCCATGAACGCGTGAACGAAAATGTTCTTCGTCACGCCCGCCGCTTTGGCCAGCGCAACCAGGCCGTAGAGATGGTCAAGCAGGCTGTGCACGCCCGCGTCGGAGGCGAGGCCCAGGAAATGCAGCTTCGTGCCTTTCTGCTGCACCCGGTCGAGGGCGGCGCGCCACACGGCGTTGCCGGCGATCTCGCCGTCGGCGATCGCCTTGGTGATGCGCACGATCTCCTGGTCGACGATCCGGCCGGCGCCGATGTTCTGGTGCCCGACCTCGCTGTTGCCCATCACCCCGTCGGGCACGCCGACGTCGAGGCCGCACGCCTTGACGAGCGTCACGGGATACTGCGCGTGCAGCCAGTCGTCGTACGGCTTGCGGGCGAGGTGCACCGCATTGAACTTGTCGTGTGCGGGATTCGGGTTTTTGCCCCAGCCGTCGCGGACGACGAGGAGCACGGGGCGGCGTTTTGAATTCATGGCAAAAAATGATGGGAAGCAGGCGGCCCGGCCGGCGCAACCGGTTCCGGGTGGAAAACCTACCAGTGATGCGGTCGCGACCCATCACCGGCAACGCCAAAATCCGCGGTCGCGGCACCGGGGTCCGACGCCGCATTTGACATCCGGGACGAATCTCCCGACCAGTAGCTAGCGCCCATGCCCGATCGCGCCGTCCTCCTCGTCAACCTCGGTTCGCCCGACTCCACCTCGGTCGCCGATGTGCGCCGCTATCTCGCGGAATTTCTCGGCGATGACCGCGTGCTCGACGCGCCGCCGCAGCCGCTGCGCTGGCTGCTGCTCCATGGCATCATCCTGCGCACCCGCCCGGCGAAATCGGCCCATGCCTATGCCAGCATCTGGACGCCCGCCGGTTCGCCGCTGATCGTCACCAGCCGCAGCGTCCAGCAGCAGCTCGCCGCCGCCCTGGGACCGGAGGTCCCGGTCGCCCTCGCCATGCGGTATGGACGTCCGGCGATCGCCCCGGTGATCAGCCAGCTCGCCGCTGGCGGCGTGCGGGAGGTGCTGCTCATTCCGCAGTATCCGCACTATGCGATGTCGAGCTGGGAAACGGTGGTGGTGAAGGTCCGGGAGGAGGCGGCCCGGCTGGCGCCGCGCCTGCGCCTGGAAACCGTGCCGCCATTCTACGCAGACGACGATTACATCGAGGCGCTCTATGCGAGCGTCGGCCCCTACCTCGTGAAACCCCACGACCACCTGCTTTTCAGTTACCACGGCATCCCCGTGCGGCACCTGCGCAAGGCCGACTCGTCCAGGGCCCACTGCACCCTGGTGCCGGATTGCTGTGAGACCTGCAGTCCCGCCCAGGCCACCTGCTACAAGGCGCAGATCACGCGCACGACGCAGCTGCTGGCGCGCCGCGCC
>JBAZMN010000048.1:0-8241 GCA_041649735.1 Opitutaceae bacterium
TCGGTGATGGGCGCCGTCACGGGGGCGCGGCCGAATTGTCCGGTGACGCGGGCCCAGTCGGCCGGCACTTCGTTGCTGGTGACCGGAAACGGCGTCTCGTTGGCGTGGACGAGGGCATAAACGGCCTTCCCGTCGGTCACGAGCACGGTCCTGGTCTCCTTCTCCCGGTTGATGGTCCCGAAGAGGGACTTGCGGGAGGCGGTCAGCGTGGTGAACACCCGGTTGGCAAGGAAGTCGTTGAAGAGCACATTGGCGTTGATCGGACGGTTCTCGCGGATCTCCTGCGCGATCTCGCCGGACTTTTCGGCAAGTTTGCCCACACCCTCGGCGAGCTGCCCGGTCTGGGCGAGCGCCTTCTGCCGCTCCTGCCGCTCGACCTCGACCTGCTGTTTCGCCTCCACGAGGTTTTCGCGCAGCAGTGTCTTTTCCTGCTCGGCCACCTTCACCGCCACGTTGAGCCCTTCGATGCGCTGCTGGGCCTCGGCCTGCTGCCGCGAGAGCGAGCTGATCTGCTGCTGCTGGCGCTCGGCTTCCGCCTGCTTGGCCTCCAGATCGCGCAGAATCTGCGCCAGCCGCTCCTTGGTCATGGCCGCATCCTGCGAGGCGGCGGCGACGCGCTGGTTCAGCTCGCGGACATTCTGCTGGGTGACCGCGAGCGAGGACTCGAGCTGGGATTTGTCCGACTGGAGCTGATGGAGGTTCTGCTCACGGCCCTGAAGCTCGGTCTGCGTGGCCTGCAACTGCGCGGCCATCCGCTCGCGGGTGCCCTGTTCGTCCTGCAGCGAGAGGCGCATGAGCTCGACCAGGTCCTGATTCTGCGGCGGCGAGTTGGCCGCCACCTCCGGCACAGGCGCCGTCCGCGGCTGGGTGGGCGCCGCCTTCTCCCATCGCGTCAGGGCGATGAGGTTGAGGAAGAGGAAGTCGATGACGATGAGGAGGAGCGTCTTGTTCATGACGCAACCGGGGCGGGCTGGGCAGCGGGCGCGACCGGACCCTGGGCCGCCAAGATGAGCCGCCGCTTGTAGCCGCGCACATGGCGGATCTTGACGAAGGCCACGCAGACGATGCCAAAAAGATTGGAGGAGTAGGCCGCCAGCAGATTGGGCTCGATCACCCCCAGCACCTGCAGGACGAGGGCGGCGGCCGTGCCCATCATGCCGACATAGAGGCCGCTGTCGAAAAGGTTCTCCTCATTTTCCATGAGCCGCAGCTTGAGCAGCGGGGGCAGATCCTGACGGTCGACCTCCCCGATTTTCAAAAGACAGGCCAGGTAGGTGGCGACCTGCAACAAGGCGAAGACGCCGATGGAGACGATGGTGGATGTGTCCATGGTGGGATGATTCTTGGTTGAATTTGAAACGGCGGGCGTGGCGATGTTGGCCAGCACAGGGATGACGAGTTTGAAACGGTATTCCGAGGGTGGAGCCGCCTTGAGGAGGAACGGCTCGGTCGTGATGATGATGACAAAGGCAATGAGCAGGGCCATGGCGCTACTCTGGATGCGCGGCAAAACCCGGCTGTCGGCGGCGCTTTGGGCGACGCGCCGGAGCGGGGCGAACAGCCAGCGATCCAGTCCGCGCAGGATCAGAAACGCCCCGAGAAAGTATCCGAGGTATTTGGCGATCAGCGAGATCCTTGGATGCAGCAGGGCGAATGCTCCCATGAGGTCGAGCGGCGCCGCCAGCCCATGGTTGACCGGCACCTGGCGCAACAGGAGCTGCTGCACGGCCCCCTGCCCGTAGCCGAGCGCGAAACGCAGATCCGCCGCCCCGGCCTTGCCGTAGAGGAGCAGATAGCCGGCGGCGCTGTCGGCCGACCGGCTGAACAACGCCCCGGCGTACAGGAGCGGCAGCTGATCGGGCGCGACCTGCGCCAGGTGGGCAAACTCACTCACGGTCTTGGTATTGTCGGTCAGGCGCAGCAATTCGCCGAGCTGGATCCAGTTGAGCCGCCGGCCCAGCGCCAGCAGGTCGAGGTAGAACGGCTCCAGCTCGCCAAGCTCGTGCGTGCGGACAGCCTCATCGGCCAGTCGCTTCACTTCGCGCTGGAGCGAGGGCGACAGATGCTCGCCCTGGTACAGCAGGGCGGTGAGCAGGACGACGGCGTCCAGCGGCTGGCCGCCGGGCCGCGCAGCGGGCACGAAACGCGCCGTACGCGGCACGTCGCGCGTCTGCAGCACGGTCTGCACGCCGGGCGAACGGGAGTTGGCCAGGTAGCGGCGCAGGGAGTCGCGCGCATGTTCGGTGATAAAAAACGTGAGCACCGGCGTGCTCTCGGTGCGGCCGGTGTTCTCCTTGAGGTTAAAAAGCGGATCAAGGAAGGGATCCCAGCCGCCCCAGGCCACGAATTCCCGCTGCCGTGTGGCAAACGCCGCCAGCGCCTCCGCCAGCCGGGAGGCATGCGGGTCGCCGACCGTTTGCGCGGCGGCCAGCACCAGCGCCGCCGGGCCGGGCTTTTCCGACTCGAGCAGCTGCAGACCGAAATCTGCGAGCGAGGGCGTGCCCAGGCCCGCCTCGCGCAGCAGCGCCGGGTTGATCGACTTCAGGTTGACCGGCAGCGTCCATGCGCCCGCCACCAGCACCGCCCCGGCGAAAATAAGCGCCAGCGCTGTTGCCGCCGGCGAACCGGCCGCCTGGGGTGCGGGATGAGGCATGGTAGACTCTGACATGACGGAACTTGCGGACGGTAACAATTTAATTGCCGAGCCGGAATGCAAAAAGCACGCTTAACGCCCCCATCGACCCATGTTGCTGCGAATTGTTCACTTCAACGAGCCGGTCCTGCGCAAGAAAGGGGACAAAATCACGGTTTTTGACGCCGATCTGACCCGGCTGGCGGAGGACATGCTCGAGACCATGCATGAGGCCCGGGGCATCGGCCTGGCCGCGCAGCAGGTCGGGCGGGCCATCCAGCTCTGCGTGGTCGACCTGCGCGAGGCAGAGGCCGAGTACACCTGGCGGCTCGACGGCACGAAGCCACCCAAGGAACTGTTCATGCCCCTGGCTCTCGTGAACCCGCAGGTGAAAGCCGAGGCCAAACCGACGACCGTGGCCGACGAGGGGTGCCTGTCATTCCCCGAGATCCGGGGCGACGTCGAACGTCCCGACCGGATCACGGTGACCTATCAGGATCTGCAGGGTCACGCGCACACCCTGGATTGCACCGGCTGGCTGGCGCGCTGCATCCAGCATGAGGTCGACCACCTCAACGGAGTGCTTTTCATCGACCTTATGGACAAGCCGACCCTGGCCCGGCTTGAACCGGCCTTGAAGGCGCTCAAGAAACAGACCCGCGAAGCCACGAAATCCCGGTGATCGTTCGCAGGTGCGTCCCCTGCCTTCCTCAATCATCACGATCTTCCGGGTCATGTGCAGCAAAGGCGTAGCCGATAGGCTTCCGTAACCGGCTTCGTTGAGGCCGGTCAGCCGGGGTCGGCTTGGCTCGGCGAAGCGCGGCGCGAAGACGGCCGACCCTGGCTACAATCAACGCCCGGACAAACCATCATAACGATTCTGGCGACCCTGATCTTGAAAGTTGAGGATTGGACGCTAGACGTTGAACGCACTAGCGTTCCCTCCATGCCCCGTTCCATTTCCACCCGCACCGGCGACGACGGCACCACCAGCCTGCTCTACGGACAACGCGTGCCCAAGGATCACCCGCAGATCGAGGCCGTGGGCAGCGTGGACGAGTTCAACGCCGCGCTCGGGCTGGCCAAGTCGCTCTGCCTCGAGCCGGGCCGCCGGGCCGCGCTGGAGCTCATCCAGCGCGATCTCGTCGCGCTCATGGGCGAGATTGCCTGCGCCGAGACCGACGCCGGACGCTATGCGGCGTCAAAATTTACCAGGATCGGCGAAGCTGAACTCGCCCGGGTCGACGCCGCGGTGGCCGCCATCGAGGCGAAAAAGGTGAAATTCGACGGCTGGGCCACACCCGGCGCCAACCAGCACGCCGCCGCCCTCGACCTGGCGCGGGCCGCTGCCCGCCGGGCCGAACGCCGGCTCATCGCCCTCTCCCGGCACGGAAAGAGCGTGCGTTCCCTCCTGCAGCAATACCTCAACCGCGTCTCCGACCTGCTCTGGCTTCTGGCCCGCGAAGCGGAGACGGGAAACTGAGCGGCCCTGCTGTAGTAGGAGCCTGCCAGCAGGCTCCTACAATGGCGATTCACACCGGACCCTGACTCGCATCCCCCACCCCGGCTGCGCGGAACGTGGTGCCACCAAACTTGAGACTGAGCCAGCCGAGCGCCACCAAGCCCGCACAAACGGCCACAAACCAGTCGCCGTGTTCGACGTAGAAGCTGGTGCGGCCGATCCAGCGTGCATCGCGTTTCACCGGAAGCGTTTTCACGCCGCGGTAGTAGATGCTGCCCCGGTCGTTCGTGAGCACGTCGCGCACGACGCCGAATTCGTCGATCCAGCCGCTCCAGCCGCCGTTGCCGCAGCGCAGGACCGGCCGGCGGGTTTCGACGGCACGAAGCACGGAATGCGCCGCATGCTGGTAGGCCGCGCCGCCTTCGCCATACCAGGCGTTGTTGGTCGCGACAAAGAGCAGATCGGCGCCGCTGCGCACGTCGGCGCGGGCCAGCGCCGGAAAAATATCCTCGAAGCAGATGAGCGGGCCGAACGCGAGCGAGTCATGCCGCAGGGGCACGAGCAGCGGGGCGGCCGAAAGACCGCGGCGGAAGTCGTCGTCTCCGACCGGCACGACCTTGTTCAACCAGCCCAATACGGGCCGCAGCGGCACGTATTCGCCAAACGGCACGAGATGGCGCTTGGCATAGTAGGCGGTCTGCAGGCCGAGATCGGGCGCGACCACAAACACCCCGTTGTACCAGGCCTCGTCCGGCCGGCCCCGATGCTCGATGGCGATGGAGCCAAGCACCAGCGGCATCCGGGCGCGGGCGGCCAGCGACTCGATCCAGTCGCGCACCGTTTCATCCCCGCGCACCGCCCACGGCGTGGTGGCCTCCGGCCACAGAATGAGATCGGGTCCGCTGGCCGCAGCCACGAGCGTGGCTTTTTCGAGCGTTTCCAGGATGGCCCGCCCCTGCGCGGGGTCCCACTTCACCGACTGCGGGATGTAAGGCTGCACGAAGGCGACGTCGGCCAGCTTGCGGCTGTAGGGCGCGCGATTGAAGGCGTCGGTCATCGGCAGCATGGTGCCAAAGACCAGCGCGATGAGCGCGGCCATGAACTCCGGGCTGCGACGGCGCAGCCCCTGGTAGCGGACCCCGCCCATGAGCCGCCAGCCGTAGGCGGCGAAGCCCAGGTTAAAAAGGATCAGCAGGAACGACACGCCGTAGGCGCCGGTATACGCCGCAATCTGCAGCAGTGCCGTGCGCTGCCACTGGCTGGCCGCGAGCGGCAGCCAGGGAAAGCCGCTGAGGAACCAGGTGCGCAGCCATTCGAGCAGCACCCACCCGCCCGCCAGGCCGAAGAGGGCCGTGATGCGCAGCAGGATCGGCCGGCCCTCCAGCCGCGGCATCGCCCACCAGACGGCAAGATACCACGCGCCAACGATGGCGCCGATGAACGGCCCGAGCAGGAACAGGCCGAGCCAGGTGACATGGTGCAGCCACCAGAGCAGCGCGGTCCAGGCCACGGCCTGCGCCACGAACAGCGTGGCGGCGTAGAGCCGGAAGGACGGGCGCCGGTAGGCCCAGAAGACCGCCGGCGCGGCAAACGCATAAGCGAACTCGGGGACATCGCACGGAGGGAAAGAGATGACGGTCAGCAGCGCCGTGAGCGCGCCGGCCCCGACCGCCCACACCCAGCCGGCCCGCCGCCGCCACCACGATGGCGGCGGATCATAGGGATCGGGGCCCGTCGTTGTAATCTTGGAGTTGGTAAGCACGCTTGCGATGTAGGAGCCTGCTTGCAGGCGATTCAGAGTTTTAACGGAATTTCCTTACAGGCGATGGAAAGAATCGCTTGCAAGCAAGCTCCTACATGATGAGCCATTGCGGCGGAGGTCGATCTGCATCCAAGTAATCGCGAAACCACGCCCAATCATCAGGGTGACAATGAAACCAAGGCCAGGATTCGGTGCGAGCGCAGAGACCAGCGCGGTAAGGATTAAGGTAGATATAGAGGAAGACATCCCGCATGTCGTCATCGGGCCGCAGGCGGTGATCGAAGAAGCCCCTCTCCCACCCGAACCCGACAGCGCGTAAGCCACCCGAAGTCTTCGCCTTCAAGCGTGACACCGCCTTCCCGAGAGGGAGCTTTGTACCAAGCTCAATCAAAACATGCATGTGATCAGGCATGATCACGGCGCAGCGCACAGACCACACACCGTCGGCTTGCATGCTTTTGGCTTCACCTAGCACGCGCTCCGCAACCTCTGGGCGAGTCAACCCCGCGGCACGGTGATCCGTGCAGATGGTCAAAAAGTACGCTGCACTCGGTGTAGAGATGCGACCCCGGCGGAGCGCCGCATGACCTTTGGCCGGATCTGACGGCATGGGAATGTAGGAGCCTGCTTGCAGGCGATAAGCCGCGGCCCACTTAAAGTTCGTGGAGGTAATCAGGTTCTACTCGCGCGGGTTGGTTGGAGAAGTACCCGGCTGCAATTGCATGTGTTTGTTGCTCCTCAATCAGGTGGCCAAGCAAGGTCGACCGTCTCATTGGGGCACCGGTCCGCGTCTTCAAAAGGCGTTCAATAGAGCAAAATTCTTCGTGCGGCACAGACCGCGAAACAACGACTCCTTTAATCAGTGCTGATACGTCGATGTCTGATATCAACCACCCCGACGTTCGCGGCGGGCAAAACGTTACAACGCGCACTTCACTCTCATGCGCGTACTCTGCGCTCTTAATGAGATACGGACGAAGAACGAGTTCGCGATCTCTCGACCGATCCCATTCGGTCCAGAATGACGGTGCGTCGGAATCCCGCTTTATGTACCTAATCCGTGCGATGAGAAAATCTCCGGCACGCAACGCGGCTTTGAGGCTGGCTACGTCGGTTTTAACTGCAACGCCCCGCTCTCCGTAGATCGACCACATCGCCGCCGATTCCGCTTCCGAATTGTGCCAACACCATATAGCCCGCAGTTCCCTCAGCATCTCAATGTAATGCTCCTCATAATGGTAGAGCGGTCTCGAAGGTACATGGCCGGGACCATGCTTTTTTAGCCATGCATCGAGCCATGCTTGCAGTTTCTTGTAGCGTGCTAGGTCTCTGGGCAACTCGTACTGCAACCAACTCATATCTGCATCGCATACGCATTCGAGTGGATCCTCCCGTCGCAATGTCGCCACCGACGGGAAAAACGCCTTCCCTTCCAGTAGGAGCAGAAACGTGCTAAGCTTCATGTAGCGCCACAAGGGTTCATTATCTGGGAGCTCTCCGCCCCAATCTACGATTCGAACGCTCATGGCTAAATCTCCTTGGTGGTCACCGTTGGAGCAACGGTCATCGCGTGCAAGCAGGCTCCTACACACGGAGCGCTGATCGCCTGCAAGCAGGCTCCTACAATCGATCCCCGGCGCGCCTATTTCCCGTGGCAATGCTTGTATTTCTTGCCGCTGCCGCAGGGACAGGGATCGTTGCGGCCGACCTTGGGCGTCTCGCGCCGGACAGTGACGCGGGGGAGCTGAACCTCCGGGTTGGCCGGCGGCGTGTCCGGATCGGCCTCCGGGACCGGCATCTCCAGACCGCCGAGGCGCCGCGGCAACCCGGCCGGGGCCGGGGCGGAAACCGGGCCCGGGCGGGGGCGGACCGCGCCGCCGTTGGGCGGCGCGTCCTCCGGGCCCTGCAGCCGCGCGCTGCGCGACAGAATCGACAGCATGTTCTCAAAGGCCTGCAGGTTGGTGGTGGAGCGGAAGAGGCCGGTGCAGATCTGCAGGCGCACGTTGTTCATCAACTCCTCGAAATAATGGTAGGCCTCGCCCTTGTATTCCTGCAGCGGATCCTTCTGTCCGTAACTGCGGAGGCCGATGGACCGGCGCAACTCCTCCATCTCAGTAAGATGTTCCTGCCAGTGATGGTCGATGGCGTTGATGACCACGTAGCGCTCGATCGTCCCGAGCGCTTCGGGCACCTCGACTGACTCCTTCACCGCATAGGCCTTCTTGATGCGCTCGACGACCAGGGTCATGGCCGCCCGGCCCGCGAGACCATTGAGCTCGTCGAGCTTGAGGGTGACGGGGAAATGTGAATTGACCCAGCCGACAAAGCTCTCGACCGCGGTCGGCACGGGGCCGGTCTTGGTGTCAAAACCGGCGGCTTCCAGCC